>NZ_JAWJTF010000091.1:0-40478 GCF_048836525.1 Nostoc sp. CALU 546 | reverse complement strand
GGTGCTTTCACCCGCAACCAGTCTGGTTTTACAGTCACAATCCGCTTTTACCATTAGAGTTATACAAATTCAATCGTAGCAAGCAAACCCTTGGATGAAGTGATCATATATATAGGAATCCGCTTTGATTTCTGAACTAATTTGCGTAGGCAGGCAATAGGCAATAGGCAATAGTCAAGAAGGCTTCTTAGTTGTACTGAGTTTTTTCAGAAATCAAATATGAGTCCTATATATATAGATGTAATTCTGCTATTTGCCGCAGGTTGTGATATTGTTAATTTACAATGCCATTTTTATGGCGGGATGTGGCGCAGCTTGGTAGCGCACTTCGTTCGGGACGAAGGGGCCGCTGGTTCGAATCCAGTCATCCCGATTTTTGTACTTTCGCAAATTAATGTCGTTTTTTGCAAATTAGTGTCGCGCTGGCTGTTTTTTAAAGTCGATTATAATCCATTTTGTTGGGATGTTGAAAGCCTCTAATAACTCGTATGTAAACGAATTGAGGATAAACTCAAGCTCGGTTTTTATGATGTTCTGTTGGAGTTTTTCGCTCTTTTTATGATAAGTGGTCGTTTTTAAACCCTTTCTTCTTATTGGCTTTTATGTCTGGTTTACCTTCTTCGCCCAAAAGAAAAGGTTGTTTTCGTCCCGCAGTTTTTAGTTTTCTGACTGTAGCTCTTTGATTTCTACTTGTTGCTGCTCTATCAAGTTGAGTAATATTTCTACTGTCCGACGCATTGATTCATCTGCAATCTCTTTGGTGTCGATGGTTTGCAGCACTTCAAATACTAAGTTCTTAGCAGATGGTTTTTGCGTCATGTGTCATATTTGATAACGCCGTATGTACCAATCTACATTCCGATTTTTTCTTTCTACCCCGATTTACCGAGCAGATACGTTTGAAGAATATTTACTTAAACCATTCGTTTATTTCCATAATTGGGAATCAAATACAGAAAAATATGGCGGAAAACTTTCGCCACGATGTACTAGTTTTACAGTAGTAGATCAAGTTTAAGCATCTATGTTGCTTGCCCACAGCATCATAAATTTCTGGACTGCATGGCTACAGTCGTTTAGTGTTGGAAAATGAAACTTGTATGATCGTTGTTAAAGTTCCTCTTTCGCAATGTTATAAGCGAATTACAGACCGAACTAGCAACAGATACCTGGATAGCATTGCTATTGAAAACCAAGGTATTAAGCGGATTAGCAATTTCTTTATTAAACGATGCATTATGGCAGACTCGTCAAATAAATCAAAGTCAAGTTGGTGCTTGGTTATTAACCAAATTTCAGTAATAATTACAAATCGGTTTGGAATGGGGAGTGGGGAGTGGGGAGTGTGGGGAGATAGAAAAAAGTAACAAACCTCCCACACTATAATCCGGGCTGGGGGTTAGGTCTGTATTGGACTCAACCCAGAAGCGCTACAATGCCTAGTTGCACCATAGCAATCCTATTTGATTGGTGAGAATTGCAAGCCGTAGAATCTCGCGAATGGTTCAGGATTGCACTAATACATTGTGGCTAAAGTCACCCATTCAGGTGAAGACATACAGAAATACTAATGCCTAGTATGAAGGAAGATTAAGCAATTATGAAGCACACTATGCGTCTAATTGTTTCTTCACTCATAAAAATTTAATCCTAAAGCTTTAACAACTCCATATTTTCAACTTTTCATCTAACTAAAGGCTACTCTTATATAGCAAGATTTACAGGCTTCTTTAATATGGCTACGCACATAGAAATTCCAGTTATTGGCAAAGTTAAGTATCCATTACGTTGGCTGATGGGGCTGATGGCAGGGGGTGCTTTGGTTGTGGCTACAGTTACAACCTATACCTTGGTAAATCAAGGGACAAACAAAGAAGATATTGCTCAATTAACAGTGCCAGTGGCAGCACAAAATGTGACATTGCGGATTACAGCTAGTGGCAAAGTCGTACCAGTTCAAAGCGTAAATATTAGTCCGAAGAACCCCGGTGTGCTGTCGCAATTATACGTGGAACAAGGCGATCGCATTCAACAAGGGCAAATTCTCGCCCGGATGGATAGTGCCAGCATCGAAGCTCAAAGGAGCCAGTACCGTGCCAACTTAGCCCAAAGTCAAGCACAGCTAGCCCAAGCTGTTGCTGGTAGTCGTCCTCAAGAAATCGCTCAAGCTAGGGCGCGATTAGCACAAGCTCAAGCTCAACTAGCTGCGGCTAAGGCTGGTAATCGTCCTCAAGAGATTGCTCAATCTCAATCACAAGTGGATGCGGCTCAAGCAAGGGTGAATTACACCGGTGAACAGGTAAAGCGTTATCAATACTTATATAAAGAGGGAGCAGAGAGAAAACAATTACTCGATCAAGCCATCAGCGACGACAAAAGTGCTAGAGCTAGTCTAGAAGAAGCTAAAAAACGATTGTCGTTAGTCCAAAGTGGCACTAGGACTGAGGAAATCGACCAACGTCAAGCCGCTGTGAATGAAGCGCGAGCAGCATTGGTACTGTTAGAAGATGGCACCCGTTCTGAAGAAATTGTCCAGCGTCAAGCCGCTGTTGCATCCGCTGAGGCTCAATTGAAGGGTGTGCAAGTGCAGTTAGATGAGACTATTATTCGCGCTCCTCTTTCGGGAATTGTTACCCAAAAGTATGCTGATCCAGGGGCGTTTGTCACACCCACAACTTCTGCTTCTGCTAGTGCGTCGGCAACTTCCAGTTCAATTGTGGCTGTAGCAAGGGGTTTAGAAGTATTAGCTCAAGTTCCCGAAGCCGATATTGGCAGAATTAAGCAGGGACAGCAAGTGGAAATTGTCGCCGACGCTTATCCCGATCAAGTTTTTAAAGGTAAAGTGCGCCTGATTGCTCCCGAAGCAGTGGTGGAACAAGGTGTAACATCCTTCCAGGTGCGGGTTGCTCTCGATACTGGGACAGATGAGCTGCGTTCTGGCCTAAATGTGGATCTGACTTTCTTAGGCGATCGCGTTAATAATGCCTTAGTGTTACCAACGGTGTCAATCGTCACCGAAAAGGGTCAAACTGGGGTACTCATACCAGATGCAAACAATAAACCCCAGTTCCGCGAAGTTACAATTGGGGCGCAAATTCAAAATCAAACTCAGATTTTAGGGGGAATTAAAGAAGGCGATCGCGTTTTTGTGAACCCACCTAAAGACTACAAAATTGAAAAAGCGAAAGAACAGAATAATTCGTAATTCGTAATTGTTTAAGATATGAATTTTTTAGAAAGTGTCCAAATGGCGGGGAAAACTCTGCTATCGAATAAGCTGCGTAGCGCCCTCACTATGTTGGGTATAGTTATTGGCAACGCCTCAGTGATTGCCATGATTGGGATTGGCGAAGGTGGGCAAAAGTTCGTTAATAAACAGCTGGAGTCACTAGGGCCAAATGTGCTATTTGTACTGCCAGGTAATCGAGAAACTCAGCGGATATCCTTTGAAGTGCCAAAAACTCTGGTGTTGCAAGATGCGGAAGCGATCGCTTCTCAAGTACCAACAGTAGTAGGAGTTGCGCCAGAGTTAAACAGAAGACAGGTAGTTACATACCGCAATAAAAACACCGATGTCAACATCATTGGCACAACTCCCAGCTTCCTATCAGTGCGGGATTTTGAAACTGCCAAAGGTAGGTTTTTCTCTGAGGTAGACATCAAGCGAAGTAACCAAGTTGTAGTGCTGGGTGGAGACTTGGCAGAAAAACTATTTGGCAGTAGTAACCCGATAGGACAGCAATTGCGAGTTGGAAATACCAGTTTTCAAGTGATTGGGACGCTAATAGCCAAAGGTTCCAGCGTGGGAGCAGATTATGATGATGCTGCTTTAATACCGATTACGACTTCAGCAAACCGACTTGTGGGAAAGAATTCTCCTTATGGTATTGCTTTAGATTATCTTGTTGCTGCCGCTCGTGATTCCGAGAGCGTAGATGCAGCAGAATTTCAAATTACTAATTTGCTGCGTCTACGGCACAAAATTAATGGTGAAGATGACTTTACTCTTCGCACCCAGAAAGATGCTTTGCAAACTGTCGGTCAAATTACAGGTGCATTGACAATTATGCTAGCTGCGATCGCAGGCATATCGTTATTTGTTGGCGGCATCGGCATCATGAATATTATGCTAGTTTCCGTCACCGAACGCACCCAAGAAATCGGATTGCGAAAAGCGATCGGGGCAACTGAGCAAGATATTTTGCTACAGTTCATCATTGAGGCAGTGATAGTTTCCGCAGCTGGCGGTTTAGTTGGGACTGCGGTTGGTATTAGTGGCATCCTATTAGTGGGAGCCTTGACACCTTTAGAAGCGAGTCTTTCTCCTGTAGCGATTACTATGGCAGTTGGTGTCTCTGGAGGTATTGGTTTATTTTTTGGCGTTGTTCCTGCACGTCGCGCTGCTAAACTCGACCCCATTGTGGCTTTGAGAAGTGCTTAGTTGAGTAATGAGTAATGAGTAATGAGTAATGAGTAATTAGTAAAAATAAATTTAGGACTAGCCCTTTCAAGGTGATGAAATTTGGAACGAAGATTGGGTGATTTCAACCTTCAAAAAGCTCAAAATTTGGGCGGAGGATTCAAGATGCTAGCATTGAAACAACGTATCTTCGTTGGTCACCTTGAAAGGGCTAGTCCTAAAATTAATAATCGCACTCAGCACTGTTTACGACAAGTATTAAAACTTTTGCGATAGAGTGCTAGGCATTGCAGAACGAATTGCATTAATAAAATTTTGGGCATAATTCTGCGTTGAAAAATCGAGGGCGCGTTGTCTGGCGGCTACTCCCGCACTCTGGGCAAATTCTTGTTCGTCAAGATAGCGGAGAATTGCGATCGCTAATTTATCTGCATCGCCGTAAGGTGTTAATAGTCCATTCATCCCATCGGTAATAATCTCTGTCGGGCCGCCTGCATCTCCAGCAATCACAGGTTTACCCAACGCCATCGCCTCAATAATCACAATCCCAAACGGCTCTTTATCCGATGCATGAACGAATACATCCATCGCCTGCACCCACTCCGGGATATTACGTTGTAGCCCAGCCATAATTACTTGCTCTTTCAAGCCCAAGGTTGCGATTTCGGCTTTTAAGAAGTCCTCATAATCCGGCTCCAAATCATGCTTACCGCCAACCACAACACAATGGGCATCGGGATACTTCTGTAAAATTTTGGGCATTGCTTGCACCAATACGTGCATTCCCTTCCATCGTTGCAATCGCCCAACAATTCCAATCAACGGCCCGTGTAAAGGTAAGCCCAGTTTCCGGCGTGCTTCTTCTGGAGTTGGTAAAGCATTAGGCTCAAATCGGTCTAATGCGACACCAGGGTAAACCAAAGGTGTTGGCCTGTGGGGCCAAATTTCTGCCTGTGCTTGCTTACCATCTTGAGAAAGAGTGATAATTGCCCGCGCTGGGATTAAAGTAGCGAATCGTACCAACCAAGTCTTATCACTAGGTACTTCTAGTTGATACCATATAGCAGGTAAGCCCGCCAGCATTGCCGCCAAACCTCCAGATATATGCGTGATCCACATCCAATTGACAATTATATCTGCACGTTCGCGGCGTGCGATCGCAGCTATCCGAAAAACAGCACCAATAAAACGGTGGATTTGGCGTAAACGTCCACTTTCCACAACTCGCGCATCAATACCAAGAGACTTTACTTGTTCGACCATCGGGCCGTTTTCCAAAAATATCACCAGCCACTCAACACCGACATTACGTCCCTGCTTCACCAAGTCCCAAAGCATCATTTCACCGCCACCTCGTTGTTCAGCCAGCGGCATTACAATAATTACTTTCATAATCTATATCATTCCTATTTAAGTTATAAGTTTCGTCTTTTAACAAAATCCAATGACAAATGACAAATGACTAATGACCACTTAACGAATTATTTTGATGTTGATAATATTTATGTCCCGCCATAGCCATAGCTAAAAATCCCCAAAGAATCATCCCTGCGACGCTTAACATCCCACTACCAATAACTAGCTGAGTAGCAGAACTAATACCGATGGCGCGGGCAGCACTGATAAAACTATCAAAACGACCTTCACCATATTTGCTGACACTAATAATTAAAAAAATTAATCCACCCATATAAAAAATGGCTCCAAACCAACCAAGAGTGAAAAACATATCTAAAATGCCACTGTCAATCACCACTACTTCAATTTGACCAGTTTTTTCATTGACTTTCCAAATATTTCCTAACCCATTACCTAAACCATTAGAAAGGGCTAAACCAAGATTTTTGTCATAACTTCCCGATCTATCTTGAAAGCTGCCATCATCTTCAAGACTAGACAAAGTTTCCAAACGCGTTGCTACAACCCCAGCAATTGGCTCGATAGTTGTCAATGGCACAACACAAATTGCCATCACCACGATTATGCCAATTAAGCGCATTTGAATTCGGGTTTTGACTGAACCCATAATCATAATTACTCCAAATAACCAACCTCCCCAATTAGTACGTGCTTGTGTCAATAAAAAAGACAAGTAACCAACAGCTGAAGCAGGAAAAATTAAGTTTCCTGAACTAGTAAATAACAACAGTAACCCAGCTTGCATAACAGCACCAAAGGGGCCGACTGAGTGCAATGTACTCCAGACGCGCATCCCGAAAGGTACGGGGTTTCCAGAACTGGTAAATAATTTTGATTCAATGAGCCAATATCTGTCCCACTCTGGAGCTACCACGAATTGGTATACGCCATAAGCCCCTAAAATCAACACACACCAGAGGAATGTCCGCTGAATATTCTGGCGATAGCTGGGATAATCTCGCCAATTAGTAAATAAGTGAAAAGCGAAGATGATCGGACTGAGCCAATCCAATAAACCGCGGGCTACAGGGATAGGTGGGTTATAAATCAGACCTACCAGAAAACCATAGAACACTCCAATAAAAGCCAAAACAAAGGGTAATCCCCCTTGGCGAGAGGCGCGGGGAAGGTGTCGTAAAAAAGTTGCTATGGTGACAAACACCACTAAATAGGGTGCTATGAGCATTTGACGGCTAGCATCCCAACCAACTCGATAGTCAACTAAGCGGGTAGCTAAGGGCGTAAGAAACCAGATCCACCAGGTAAAGCTGATGTAGAGAATGGGATGCCGCAAGTATAAAAACACGGCTACTACTAAAGCTGTCACTGGATAAATTAGGCGTAATGCAGCAGTAGCCCCAGCAAAATAGCAAACTACAGTCAGTAATAGAAAACCTGCGATCGCCATCCAACCCTGTAGCGATCGCTCTTGGGGAGAATAGTTTTCTTGTGAAAAACTATTAAAAAGTATCTGTCTAGAATTCATTCAATTTTAGATTTTGGATTTACCAAAGGTTTGTAGTAAGCACTTTAGTGCTTAAAAAATAAGGACTAAAGTCCTTACTACAAACTTCTTTTTTAATTACGAATTACGAATTACGAATTACAAATTCTTTATATCCTTGCCAACGTCCCCGCCAAGATGCTAGCAATTTTTTCCCCGCCAACTGCCCTTGACTAGGTAAAAATCTCAACCATTGTACGAAGCCCAAACTATCGCATGTACCCACGAATATTGCCCAGAATAAAAATACAATTCGGCGGATAAATGGCAAATGCTCTAATAAAACTAAGGTTTCATTATGGACTAAATTAATAAAGGCAATTTCATTAAAGTTATTGCGCTGATCTTCATCAAAACGTTGTGCTGGATAGTGATCTACAGCAACGTTAGGATCATAAATTATCTTCCAACCAGCTCGCTTTAATGCGAGAGTAAATGCCATTTCAAAGTGTACTTGCGCTCCAGTACCACGCATCCGCTCGTCAAAGCGTAATTGTCCGATTGCCTCTTTACGAAAACTCATGTTTACGCCTTTGAGAATATCGACTTCGCGCGGTTCTCCCACTCCCAGGTGATGGTTGCCAATCACTCGCCCAAACCACTGCAACTGTCCGACTACTGGGCGGGATGCGTCTTCTAATTTGCTGCCGTGGTGTATCCAATCACGCCCTCCCAGACCGCCGAGGCGACTATCTGAGGTAAAGTAAGCGGCGATCCGCTCTAACCAATCTGGGTGAGGTGCGGCATCATCATCAGTAATAGAAACAATATCGCCTTCTACTGCTGCCAATCCGGCGTTGAGGGCTGCTACTACTCCCGGTTGTGTCACTTTCACAGTATGCAGTGGCAAGTTGGGCGCGTTTAATTGCGCCAGGAATTGCCAAGTTTCTGCATCCGTGTCGCGGACAACCACTATCACCTGATCAACGGGTTTAATTTGCTCCTGTAGCGCCAAAAGGCAACGTGATAGGTCTTGTGGACGGCGATAAGTCGGTATCAGAACAGTGTTCCGCATTCTTGCTTAACTCCTCGAATAGATCCACATAAGTTTGTGCCATAGTAATCCAGCTATGTTGTTCTGCCACAGAACGAGCTGCTTTGCTCATTTGCTGCATCAATGGGACATCGTTCACCAAAGACATCAGCGCCACAGCTAAAGCATCAATATCATCTGAGTCGGGTAAGACGATGCCACATTCTGGTGTCACCAACTCTGCGCCTCCGGTAGCTGTGGCAGTAATTACTGGTAGTCCTGAAGAAAGTGCTTCTAACAATACGAGGCTACAAGCTTCATATCGGGAAGGAAAAACAAATAAATCTACTGACCGCATAATTTCGGGGATATCACGACGATATCCGACAAAATGCACGCGATCGCTTAACCCCAAAGAAGCCGCTAGTTGAGGGAAGGGACTACCTTCGATGTAACCCACTACCGCCAGATGTAAATCGGGAACTTTCACCAAGGCGTGCAGTATGGTATCTAAGTTCTTTCTGGGCGTGCGGATATCTCCAGCGAACAATGCTAGGGTGACGTTTTCCGGTAAACCTAATTTTTGGCGGTCGCTTTGGCCAGGGGTAAACTCTTCTAAGTCTACGCCATTGACAATTACGCGAATCCGAGAACGGGGTACACCAATATTGACTAATTCGTGACCGATTTTTTCTGATACAGCCACAACAACCTGTGCTTTTTGGAAAGCCCGTTTTTCCCAATGGGCATTAAAAGCCGTAAACAGCCATTGGTAGAAACCATATAAGTCTCGGCGGTTGCGGGAAATATGAACAGGCGATCGCAACCATGAACTGTGGACAAAATGTACAGCATTCACATCAGCCGCAGCCAGATTAATTGCTCCATTGACTTTAACTAAATCAATCTCAGAGCGATGTTGACGTAACCAATCTGCACTTTTTTGAGCAAATACGAAATTACGCACAAATTCTGTGGGATAGCCTTTGACTGGAATTTTAATCCAATTAACTTGGCTATTGTCTTCTAGTTCTGGAGCGACTTCACTAGCTAATAATGTCAGTTCATGACCACGACGAATTGCTTCATTAGCAACTTCATAGTTTACCCGCCCCTGACCATCACCTTTTTTGATTTTATGAGTAACAATACAAAGTTTCATACTCTATTTTCCTTAGTAATATCAACTCACGCCAAGACGCAAAATAAGATTTTTATTTTCTCTGTCTCTGCTGATTAATCAAGGTTTTACCCCACCCTAACCCTCCCCTTATAAAGGGGAGGGAACTAAATAGATTTCTTTTTCCCCCCTTTATAAGGGGGGATTAAGGGGGGTAATTAGCCCTTTTTAACGGGGTTAGAGAGGATCAAAAGTGCCTAAAGTTACAGACACTTTGCAAATATCCTCTTAGATATGATTGCTCTATTATTTCGGCATTTTGATTAACTTACTTGCCACAACTCGCGGAGTGAAACTAAGAGTAAGTGCCGCTATAGTTCGTGCATTAAATTTTTGTTGATGCAGCGCTTGCCAAAAATAAGGACGGGCTGCGGCTATCTGTTCACTTCGCAGCAAACCGATTCCCAAAGTAGTGTTAGCTTCTAACCATTTACGTTGAAAGTACGTCTTAAAGTGCTGTAAGCGAGGGTCTTCCATAAAGACTTGATAACAAAACATTTCGCTTTTAGCTTTGCGAATTTTTGCCTGTACATCTCGACTACCACTGAGCATAGTATCAGTTTGCTCATGGGCGCGATATTGCGTCAATCTTTCGGGATAGTAATAAGCGCTACCACCAGATATACAGCATAGATAAGTTAAATATAAATCCCACATCCCGCCAACTTCTGAGGGAATGCTATCCCAATCAATAAAATTATTGCGAATTACACAAGATGCAGCAGTAGGTATGCTTTTATCTATCAATCCAATTTTATAAAAAGATTGATGAATTCCTTTTGCTAGTTTGTCCCGTTTGTAACCGCGTGTATTTTCTTCGGTTCCAATTTTATTAATTTTCCCAGATGCATCTATAATATATTGGTCGCAAAAAGCGATAACTAACTCAGAGTTTGCTTCCAGTAGTGGTACTAACTTTGCTAAAAAATCTTTATTCCAAATATCATCATCATGGAGACTAGCAACATATTTACCTCGCGCCATCTTAAAGCCATGCTGCTGATTAGCAAGCATACCCACATTTTCCTGATGTCGCCAAAATCTGATGCGTGAATCACCAAAAGATTCGACAAGTGATTGAGGATTTTCTGGACTACAATTATCAGAAATAATAATTTCGATATTTTGATAAGTTTGGTTTACAGCACTAGCGATCGCTAGCTTAAGATACTCTGAACGATTATAGGTGGGAATAATCACGCTAACTAAAGGTGGTTCGCATTCTTGCTGCAATGACATATTGTTCTCCCTTGATTTTTTCTAAGTAGAAGATTGCACTAATTGATATTTTTAGCGAACTCAGATTATTTAGCTTGAGGAATGCTATATAACCTTTTCGCTCTCGAAGGAAATTCAGCTATTGTTTTTGCATAAATTGTTCGGAGATTATTTACATGAGCAGCCATTGTAAATTCTTTCATCAATAAAGCATGACCTTGTATGCCCATGTAGCGGCTTTTTTGATAATCTCTATACAACTCATGGATAGCATCAGCCAGTTTTTGAATATCATTACCTGGAACTAAAATGCCCGTTTCTCCATCTCGTAAATGTTCTGGAATTCCTCCGACTGCACTACCAATTACAGGTCGATAACGAGAGTATGCTTCGAGAGTTACAAGACCAGCAGGTTCAGGCCAAACACTAGGAAAAACGACTGCAAAACACTGTTGATAAAGTTGATTTATTTTATCGCGATCGCACCAACCATGCCAAGTAATTCGGTGATTCAATCCGAGAGTCTTTGCTAACTTTTCTAAGCGGGGTCGTTCCCAGCCTTCACCTGCAATATCAAGTTGAATTTTTGGGTCTGTATGTATTAAGGTTTTAAGTAACCATTCCAGACCTTTATCAGAAACAATTCGTCCAGCAAACAAAATTCTATGATTTTGATGGACTTCTAAACTTAGGGGTATAGTTGCTGTTTTCGGTACAGATATACCACAGTGTAGTGTTACAGTTTGTTCAGGGGGTACACCATTTTGAATTAATTCTTGGCGCACGTATTCGCTATTAGCAATAAAAGTAATTTTTACCTTTTTTAATAAATCTAATAATTGATGAGTGTTTTGAAGTTCTCTAAGAGTTCTTAAAGGTCTACGGCTACCACATTTATCTATTAACTTACCCCAGGTACATCCTAAGTAAGAAAAATTGCGATCGCAGATTGTCCGCTGCTCCGCTAAATACTTTGTGCCACTAGGACAGTAGAATGAGTGATTATGAACGCTGAAAACTGCGGGACATTCGCCTGTAAGCTGCAATAGCAAATCTGGGCTGTGGATATGCAACAGTTTAAACTGGCTTTGATCTATATTCTTGAGCGATTTTATCACGCGATCGCTAACTTCGTGTGGTCGATGTTCAAATAGAGAAGCTAAATAAGTTTCAACACCTCCGCCCTCACCTACATCAAAATTGGAGCATTGATAAATCAGGTCTGGATCAATTATTTTCTGGTACATATTTTCTGTTATTTTTTAGTATATTTAACCAAGTTTGATAGTTGCTAAAAACTTATTATCAAAGATAATAAGGCTTTAGAATACTGTTTTTTGGCGAGAGGATGTCTGAAAAGTATTTTTGATAACATCTAAGCCTCGGAAACCTAACCCCATAGCTACAAGGGAATAGGGGTTTCAAAGCCTCTCTCCGTTTCGGGGAAAGGTTTGGAGAGGGGTTCACAGTATACTTTGCGACTTTTCAGACATCCTCCGATACAATTTCACCCAATTACTGTTACAGATACATAGCTAGGGTCATACGGCTGTAGAAATATACAGCCGATTTATAGGTTGCAAGTCTTTGGGTAATCGGATATTGCTTCTAATCCGATTGTCTTACTTCATACTGCATTTGATGATATTTCCAAAGCTTACCTTTGAGTTCTAAAAGTTCTTGATACTTACCTTGTTCTACTATCCGTCCCTGTTCTAAAACTACAACTTTATCTGCTTTAGAAATGGTAGAAAGACGGTGAGCGATCGCAATTACTGTTTTACCAACAGATAGCTTTTCTAATGAATCTTGAATTAACCGCTCAGATAGCGAATCTAAGGCGCTAGTTGCTTCATCCAAAATCAAAATTTCGGGGTTCCGTAGTAAAGCTCGTGCAATAGCAATTCGCTGTCTTTGTCCTCCAGATAATCTAACACCCCGATCTCCCAATTGGGTGTTGAAACCTTCGGGCATTTCTAAAATAAATTCTAGTGCATTCGCTAGTTTAGCTGCTTCTTGAATTTCCTCATTAGTCGCTTCTGAAGTCCCGTAAGAAATATTCTCCCAAACATTAGTATTGAAGATAAAAGTATCTTGACTAACAACAGCTATTTTGCGACGCAGGGAATTAATTTCAAACTGCCGGATATCAATTTCATCAATATACAGATATCCATCTGTAGCATTATAAAATCTGGGAATTAAATCCGCAAGAGTTGTTTTACCCGCACCAGAGGCTCCGACTAATGCTGTCATTTTTCCCTTTTCAATAGTCAGGGTAATATTATGCAGCACTAGATTTTCATCATCATAGCCAAAATCTACAGATACTAAATCTATTGATCTTTTTAAACCAGTAAACTGAACTTTGCCATTTTTAAAGTAATATTTCTCCTCCGTTGTCAGCAGCTTTTTAATATTGTCTGCCGAACCATGTAAAGTACTGAGATATGCTCTCGTCCCATTGATATCTTGAACGAAGGGAATAAAGCGAAAAAGCACAAAGAAAAAAGTTAACAAAGAAGCAACTTGTAGTGTTCCATTGGTAACAAGGCTAGTGAAAGCCAAAATAATCATTCCTACCAATACCGTAGTTGCTACCCCTTCGGCAATTGGCTTCACAAGTGTCCAAGTAAATACAACTTTTGTTGTAGAACTTATTACTTTGTCGCTAGCTTTGTAGTAACGTTGACGCTCAAATTCTTGAGTACCACAGGTGTGAACAGTCCGAATTCCATTAATAAATTCTATGGCTGTTGATGTAAAATTAGCATTAGCAGTTGTCATCCCAAAACTTGATTCTCTGACTCTAGCGTTCAGATTAGACAACCCCACACCTAAAAGTGTAAATAGTAATGCTGAAATTAGCGTCAGTTGCCATGATATCAAAAACATTGATATTAAGTAGACAAGAGTTGTCAATCCTCTTGTTACTAAAAAAGCACCGCCACTGAAACCCTGTCTGATCTTTTCGATTTCTGTGGTAATTGTGTTAATTAGTTCACCAGAACGAGTTTTGGCAAAGTAACTTAGCGATAAAGATTGTAACTGTTCAAAGATTTGCTTACGTAAGCGGTCGGCAAGATGTAGTTGAGATAATTCAGTATAGACTTGAGAAAAATAATTGAAGGTGGCACGTAACCAAGTACTCAATAAAATCAGCAAAGATACGCGGTAGAGGCGATTAATCGCTGATGTCTTGGCTCCCAAAATCCAAATATCAAACCATTCTATTCCTGTTTGGACAGGTTGAGCATTAGGGCTGGTTAAGCTTTGCAAAAATGAAAGTAAGAAACCAATACTCACACCTTCAAAAGTTGCCGCCAAAATCGAAAATATCAGAGCTAAAATTGCAATTTTGCGAAAGTGTTTAAATTCTCGCAATATCAAATAGTTTTCTTGCCAAAAGCTGGTAGCTTTGAGCAAATTACGGAATTGTTGAGGAAGTTGGGAATGCATGAATTTTATAATAATAGTTTGGCAAAGTAGATAGACCGCTATAGATGCTACACAACCAATTTTTGCTTTCGCCTAAGTGCGGTAGATGAAATCATCAATTACCGAAGAAGAATTCAGGAGCCAGAATCCAGAATGGATTCTGTTGAGGTATTCTGAATTCTGAATTCTGACTCCTTTTCATAGGGTTTGGCTATCCAGATGTAACAGGTGAGACTGTGCCTCTACTTCCCATGAAGTTGGTAGTTTATTTAGCTGTACTGCATCTTCTAAAGTCCAACAACGAGAGCCGGTTAAACTCATGTCACCCCGCAGCACATTAAATAACTGTGGCAGATTGTTGAGATTGTATTTACTCATCCAACGCTCTAGTGATGTGGTGTTGTACGTGCAAAAACTCATCGCTTGAAAGAGTTTACCCCGTTCTCCAACACGCCATTCATGACAAAAAAGTGATCCTGGTGAGTAAACCTGCATCAACACAATCAATCCCAGCATTACTGGACTCAGTAATAGCAGCAACCCTAAAGCAGCAATCCAATCAATTAGTCGCTGCAACTGTCTGAAGGGTAGTTTTTTGCCAGTGGGTATGCTGAGGAATATTGGCTTTTGAGCTTCTTCACATGCATCTGCCCAAAACCGGAGCGAAGCTTCACCCAGTTTTGGATCTATGCTCACCAAACTTACAGGAGAATGTTGTAAGCATTCTACTAGCGATCGCTTACTATCTAATGCAGGTAGATATGGTTGTTTAACTTGTCCAGGCACTTTCACCAACAGCTTACCGCGCCGCCATTGGAGTGTGCAGTACCCACGATTATCTTGGTTTTCCTGGGTTACATCATATAAATTCTGTAGAGTTGGAATTATTGAAGTTGTCATAATGTCTTTGGGTTTATACAGGAGTGAATTACTGAGGCGTTATCAAAGGCTATCAATGCCAAAGACCCAAATCCGAATCTTGTTGTCAGTCCAAAAAGATTGAGGGCAAAAATATGCTATTGCTATTTGCCACTCAGCCAAGCACACATCGTGCAGAATTCTGCTGGTGTAGAGGTGTACAAATCAACGTTACTATCAATATTCATGGGTAATTGGTATTTTTCCGGTAACTACTGAAAGTAGAAATGTGTAGAGGGAAATTACCCATAAATCTATATATACGTTTAATCGTACTGAGGTGTTTCTTGTATCGATAGATTTACCAAAACCAGTCCACTCTTGTCTTCTAGCCTTTATGAAGGTGCTTTAATCTCTAGAATATAAGACTATGTAGAAATAGCGATCGCTCAAATAAATTCTTTATTTACTCTTTAAAGAGCCAGTGATTTCTCTGAAAACCCATAAAGATAGCATAAATATACTGAAATTTTCCTGATAGCAATAAAATTAAATTTTGGTCATAAAAATGTAGGGGCAATTCATGAATTGCCCCTACAACGTGTAGTTTTTACCTCGTTCCCAGTCTCCGACTGGGAATGCCATCCTAGAGGCTCCGCCTCCCTTACTCGCGGCAGAGCCGCTTTGAATGCATTTCCAGCCAGAGGCTAGAAACGAGAAATTACGAATTACTTTTCTACAGCTTGTCGCAGGGCTAATTGCTGTTGTTTGATATAAGGTACGTAATTACTGCTAGAGTTTGATACCCCATTAGCTACAACCCCAATCAGATTTAACTTACTCAGCATGGCTGTCGCTTGATTAAGCTGACTCCGCGTCACAATACCAATGCTTGCTACCATAACCACGCTACGACAAGATGAGGCGGTAAGCATCGCATCCACCAGACCGAGAACTGGGGGAGCATCTATCAGTACCAAATCATAGTTTTCCTCAAATGCTGCCATTAATTGCATCATCCGAGGAGAACTCAACAGATTAGCTGGGTCAGCAGGTTTGGGGCCAGCGGTCAAAATATCGATGTAGGCGGAACCTGAGTATTGCAGACTAATCTGGTTGGGTAGACTTGCATCACTCGCCAATAGAGTTGAAAGCCCCTGCTCATTAGGAAGATTCAGTTGGTGGTGCAGACTGGGATCGCGTAAATTGGCATCAATCAGTAACACCCTTTTGTGTAAACGGGCAGCACTCATCGCCAAACCCAACGCCAAAGCTGATTTACCCTCATCGGCTAAAGCCGAGGTGATCATCAAAGATTTTAAGCTAGTAACAGTGTTTAAAAGTTCAATGTTTTTGTAAATCAGATCCAGCGATTCCCAGCGCGGTGGAGATTGCAATACCTGAATCGTCCAGGGGGCAAGAACTTCTGGCTTGCCAAAAGGCAACTTGATCATTGATTCTCTGGGTTTGGCTGGCGGTAATTTGGGAGTTGTTCCCAACAACGGCATAGCCATTTGCTTCTCCAACTCAGCAGTGGTGTGAACTGCATCATCAGCCGATTCCCGAATAAAGGCAGCAATACCTCCTAACATTAACCCAACCACAGCACCTAACAGCAAATTCTGCTGAAGATTGGGGCCTAATTGTGTGCCCTGTTGGGGATCTTCTACCACTTCCCAATTAAATCCACCCTTGGAAAGTTCTTGCCGCAATTGCTGTTCTGCTCTTAAAAGCTGCTCTAACCTTTCACGACTAAATTGCAACTGCGGTAGCATCCGATTGTAATAAGCCAACAGAGGCGGGAAGCGTTTAATTTCCAAACGTAGCTCGTTTTCTTTCTGAACTAAAGTTTGATCACGAGCAGTTAAGGCAACTATATTAGTTTGCGTTTCTACTAACTGACCAGCAAGGCTAAGATCAATTTCACCAAGTTGTCCTCGTTCGAGAAGAGAGTCTCCAGAAGTGAAAGCACCAGCAGACTTTCCGCCTAAAGTTCTTCCTACTTCTTGTTGCAATAATTCCTTCTGTCCCTGAAGCTGTTCTTTGAGCTTTTGCACACTCGGAGTTTGATCTGTAAAGCGTAGACGTTCTTGTGCTAGTGCTAGTTCAGTTTTTTGGATTTCGTTGAGTAAGCTTTGGTAGCGAGTAGACTGACTCAGACGAGAAGCAACTAGAGCATTTTGGGGAGAACGATTAAGTTGTTCTTCTAAAGATTTTTGGCGTGCTAAAGCTTCTCCATATTGGGCGCGAGTTGTCTGTCTTTCTTGGCCAATATTGTTCAAAGCTGTCTCAATAGCTTTCGCCTGTGACTCTGGATCAATTAAGTTCTGATTTCTCCGAAACCTTTGTAAATTTGTTTCCGCTGCGTTTACTTCTTCACTGGCTTTACTTAACTGTTCCCTGATAATTTGCAGACCTTTTTGCAAACGCGTAGTCTGTTGTTGTTTGTTATATTCCACATAAACTTGTCGAATCGCACCCAGAACTTTTTGTGTCTTTTCTGGATCTCCAGCGGTGTATTCAACTTGAAATATTTTAGTAGCAATATTATCTTCTTTGCTTCTTAATTGAGTTAAGACCAAAGAAGCTTTAATCTCAGCTGCACTGATATCTGGATAGTCAGACTGAAGTTTATCAACTGCTTTTTGGATGAGTCCTGAACTCTGCATCAAGTTAAGCTGAGTTGCAGTATCTATGACCACATTAGAGTCAGTAAATTGGTTATCTACCCCAGCACCTTCTGTCTTACCTTGATAGTTAGGTTCTACTAACAGTTGCATGGAACTTCTATAAGTAGGTTTGGTCTTTAAAGTTACCATACTTGCAATAGCAACAGAAGCAACAAATACTGCTAAGAACCAAGGAAATCTCCGCATAAATACGGCAAATATTTGTCCGTAACTTGGTTCAGTTTCAGATGATGGGGTTATTTGAGGATTTAGACTAGTTTGAACCACTTTTATTATCCTTGTCTTTTCTACGAAAGGCTACGCCAACAAGATTTACGCTAAGAGATAAAGAAGAATTCAGAATTCAGAATTCAGAATTCAGAATTCAGAAGTCAGAATGTAATCAGTAGATAATTTAAATGTGTCACTGGTTGAAGACTAGTAAATTTAACCTATGATTTTGCTAATTTGGCAGAGTTCATGCTGTTAGCGGAGCGTTTAGCCCATTCTGAATTCTGACTCCTGACTCCTGACTCCTGAATTATTTATTACTAAAGATGCACACCACAAGCTTGGTTAACAATTTGCTCAACTTTACCAAAGAAGGCATTCTCTGAAAAATTTGCTACTGCGTGATTACGGATGCGATCGTAATCCCAAGAAATGCCATTGGCTTCTAGTAATGCAACTTGGAGAGATTCGGGTGTTTGTCTTTTGAAAAAGACTCCTGTTTCACCTGGAATTTGAGTATCTAATACTCCACCTGCTCCATAAGCAATGACTGGCGTGCCGCTAGCATTAGCCTCTACTGGAACTAATCCATAATCTTCTAGGGCTGCGACAATAATAGACTTGGCTTTGGAAAACAAGTCTTTGCGGGTTCTATCACTTACGTGTCCCAAGAATTCAATATTTTGTAATGCTTTGGATTTTAACCGTGCTTGTTCTGGCCCATCACCAGATATTAATAACCGCCACCCCAACCAATTAAAAGCTTCGACTATTATATCAAGTCGCTTATAACTGATCATCCGAGCGGAGGCCAGATAATATTCATCTTTTATATCTGAAAAAACAAATTTACTAGTATCAATTGGATAGTTCACCATCATTGCCTTTTTGCCATAAATATTTTCAATACGGCGGGCAACAACACTAGAATTTGCAATGTAAAGGTCAGGTTCCTGGGCATATTTCAGGTCTACCTTTCTCATTACTTGAAATACTTGTTCGATTAAAGGAGCAAAATATCTATAGTCTCCGTACTCTCTTAAATAAGTTGCTGTATCCCATAAAAAACGGGTGACGTTATGGCAAAAACAAATGTGGCGGGCATTGGGATTTTTTCGCACAGCTTTGGCGAAGCTGGTGCTACTACTAATAATTAGATCATAGTCTTGCAGATCCAAGGCACGAAAGGCAGGAAAATATAGAGGAGCCATCGACCTAAAATATTTTGCTGCACCAGGAATTTTTTGCAAGAAAGTTGTGTTGACTATGCGATCGCCTAAATCAATAGTTTTTTGTGGATCATACAGAGATGTGAAAATATCTGCTTCAGGATAGCGCTTACAAAGCAGTTCAAACACACGCTCTGCCCCACCTCGCTGGGTTAAATAATCGTGGACTAGAGCAATTTTCATGAATTTAACCTAAAGTTTCGATCAGGTTTGTTTCAACGCTCCCCAGCAAATTATTATCAACAACTTTAGTATTCAGCAGTATAGCAAAAGGCAGGAGGCAGGAGGCAGGAGGCAAAAGTATTACTATTCCTAGCCTTGGAGTTTTCAAAATGTCCTAACCTATGTGGCTACGGCTATATAACTTCTTATCCTCTTCACGAAATTCTAGCGACAAATATGTTGGTAAAGGACTTGGAGATCCCCCCAACCCCCCTTAAAAAGGGGGGCTTTTTCTGATTCTTTCACCCCCCTTTTTAAGGGGGATCTTATCCAAACCGTATTAGGGGCGTACAGCTAATTTATTTGTTGCGAATATTTTTGGAACCGATATTATCCAACTGCTACCAAGATTTTTTCTGAGGCGAAATAGTTGTTTTGCTCAGTTCGTAGTTGGTCGCAAAGTCTGCCTTCAGGTAATTCTACATCCTCATAAGTGAGGACTTGATCCTTAGAAATGTCTCGTTTCAGGCGACATCCTTCGGCTAAACCAATCGGTAGGAGATTTTGCTGTTGGACGATATTGGAATTTTCACATTGTCCATAGGTCATGTAGTAACCGATGCCATCCAGGGTTTCTCCTGCTTTCAGGTCGATTTTGGCGGTGGTGACAACATCTACTAGCGGGCCTGCTAGTGGAGACATAACGGCATCACCGAATAGGACAGCACGTGCTACGGACAGGGGAACTTCAAAATGACAGAGGTGATAAGGAGTATAGAAGCTGTAAAGTGGGCCTTCGCCTAATTTGTATAAGTTGAGATAATGGCGTTGCTTGGGGTCGTCGTGAGTGGCAAATACATATACGCCTGGGCCTGGTTTTGCTCCAACTACATAATCGACAATGCCGCCTAGTTCTTTGAGTTGTTCAACATCATATAACTGGGTCATTTCATCGACAGAACCGCTGAAGTCATATCCCAACATTCCCCGTTTGGCGACTTTCATCCCTGTGGCATTGGCTACGATCGCTTGCTCGAAGGAAATTTTGGTTCCGTCGGCGAAGCTAGCCACCATGTGGGGCTTTTGACCCCAACGTTTAGCAAATCCTTCCTGGGTGGTGGGATTGCGATAGGGGTCTTGGAGTCCTTTAATGTTACCGCACAATAAGGGAGTTAAACCAATGCTTTTGACAAAGCGGTAAAGGTTCATTTGTACCCCTGGCTGGTCGCCATCGCAAGCGCTGAGAATCACGCCTGCTTTGTCGGCATACACTTTCAAGATGGGGCCAATAGTGCCGTCGAGTTCGGCATTCATCATGATCACATGCTTGCAATGGGCGATCGCTTCCATAACGATGTGAGCGCCAAATTCCACTGCTCCTGTGACTTCGATTAATGCATCGATGCCCTCTGCCCGACACAGTAACTTTGCGTCTTCTGTGACTGCATACTTACCGTTAGCGATCGCATCTTCTAATTCGCTGACAGTTGCAACAACTTGAATATCTTCAATTCCGGCTTCCGAATAAGCTTGTTTGGCTGCGTCAATCTTGCGATTGGAGATAGCAACTAACTCCATTCCTGGCACTGAATTGACAATTTGGTTGGCAATTCCTCTACCCATGAAACCAGCACCGATCATTCCCACTTTAATAGGATTTCCTGCTGCTGCTCTGGCTTGTAAGGCGCGATCGATAATAATCATGAACTAAACTCCTTTTTGGAACTGTTGGTTGTGATACAAATTCTCTATAAACTTGCACTTAATAATTTTTACAACTAAATATTAAGTACATTTTCATAGTTAATTGGTGTTAGCGTAGGCGTAGCCCGCCGGAGGCATCGCTACTAACTAGTTGTTTGCTAGATGTAGATGTCTGTTTTTTCTGGCTGTGGTTTTCGAGAATTTGCTCTATAGTATTTCGGTATACTTGGGTAAAATTCTCTTTAGTATGATTTGCTCTTACATATTCCCACACCTTCCGAGACATACTTTTCAGGTCTTCTACAGGCAAATTAGAAATTCTTCTAACTGCTGCTTGAATTTCTGCGATCGAAGAATTCTTTAATAGGACACCATAATCCTCATGGACATCAACGCTAGTTTCGTAATTGACTATCGGGATTAACCCTGTATGCATACAAGTGATAACGCTGCCGGCTCCACCTTCTGCTGCTGAAACTAATACGGTACCAATACAACTATTGGTAACTTCTATAAACTCAGGGCTAGTAACATCAATCCAACCATAAGTATGAATATTTGGTGTTTCGTAAAGCTCTTGATGGAAAGCTTGTTCAAATTCTGGTTCCTGCTTAATTGGTCCACAAACTGTTAAATGGAAATCTGGCATTTGTGCAAATGCTTCTAAAACTAAATCCAGACCTTTATGAACAAACCCGTGACTAGCAAACCATAAAAAATGTTTTCTTGCGGCTTCAAAATCTTTTTGTTCTGGCCAAGGATAGACAGTAGGATTAGAAAGCGGTACACGATAAATCGGTTTATTCGCGTATTTGAAAGTATTGATGGTAAATTCATTACCTAAAACTATGCCATAGTCGGCATATTCAATTCCCAAATTAGGCACTTCATATCGCTGTGGAGAGAGAGTAATTCCTCGCCGTTGTTGTAGTTCTAAATGTCTATGACATTCAGCTGCATTACGAAACACCATATTAGCAATGTCAACGTGGAAAATTTTCACACAATCTCTATTGAGTTTTGGTGCTAGTTCTTGCATCCGGTGACGGACATCAATGAAAAATGAATAATGTTTTTCAGGAACGAATTCATCATTGTAGAACTGAATAACATCAACGTTATAACCAAGATCCAAAAAAGTTTGCACCATCCGCCAAACCTCCCAATACCAAGTGTGGTCATGAGGTATGGGCTGACCAGCTTTTAACAGGAATGGCTCAATCCGGTAAGAAAAAAGTACATTCCCTCTAGAAGGCTGGTTTGGTTTAAGTGAAACAACCTTTAAGCCTTTGATGTAATTAATGCGAGTTACTACTTTTTTTAACAACGAATTGATAGAAGTAGTCAGATGGGATAGAGTATTATTTGGCATTTGATACCTCTTGTAATTGTGAAGTTAAGCAAAGAGTATTTGCAACATTGAAACAGCTATTTTGCTCCAACAGTCATCATTCTCAACAGAGGCCAATTTAAATCTTTCTCGGAAATTTCAGTTACATCTAGAGGCCAATTAATGTCAAAAAATGGGTCATCATAACGTAAACCTCTTTCATACCCTGGCGTATAAAATTCACCCACTTGATATACAACCTCGGTTTCATCTGTGAGCGCTTGATAACCGTGAGCAAACATTTCTGGAACATACAAGGCGCGGCGGTTTTCTGGAGTTAGTTCTACACCGATGTGTGATAAGAAAGTAGGAGATTCAGGACGCATATCAATAATTACGTCATAGATTGCGCCTTTGGTGCAGCGAATTAATTTTGTTTCGGCTGCTGGCAGAATTTGATAGTGCATTCCCCGGATAGTGCCTTTTTTGTAGTTAAAAGATAGGTTGCATTGGGCAACTGTTGGCTTTAATCCGTGTGCCTCAAATTCTTGAGCGCAGAAAGATCGAGCAAAAAAACCACGGTGGTCTGGTTTTTCTTCTAAATCAATAATAAATGCGTCTTTGAGTGCGGTTTCGGTGAAAATCATGTGATTCCTTTAAGATGAATGTTTAGTACAGAAAATAACAGTAATGAAGATGGATTTAATAACCTACAAAAGGTTACTAAGTCGGAAGTTTTACTGGATCAGATGCAGAACGTAATTCTGCTCTGGGATATGTATCATCCCAATATTGGGTACAAAGGTCTGGTCGTTCGGGGGGATTAGCTGTGTAACAAAAGAATAGTGTTGACCTGTCTTCTGTGCGAATTGTGCCGTGATGCAAAGCATTTTTCGTATCTACAATAATGACTGTACCTGCTGGGCCGGGACAGGATTTCCAAGCTGATTTGGGGATGACTGCTTTTACTTCTTCGTCATCGATACCCATATATCTTGACTTATAAAGCTTGTAGTAAAGTTGAAAATATTTCCAGCTAAATAAGGGAGTTAAAGAGCGGGGAATATATTCAAAAGGCCCAGTTTTTTCTTCTACGTCATTCAAGTAAATAAAGATTTTGATAATGCGGCGGTCTTCCGCATCACTATGCCATAGGAGCGTTCCAAACTGATGTTTACTCTTGAAATCTTTGCGTAAATGTACACCATGAAAAGCTATCGGAAGACCGATATAATTTTCGATGATGTTGACCAGTCTTTTCTCGATTCCCCAAGCATAAAATTCTGGTAAACCTGTAACTGTGTAAATTTGTGGTAACCTTTCGTCTAGATGGTCGTTGTTGGGATTTTCCATCTGAGACAATTGATGGTAAGCAGCTTTGAGCAGTTCGGAGGTAGAGTTTAACCCTAAATCTGCCAGTGTTGTGACGTAAACACCATCTTTTTTGAGAGCATTAAGGATGTTGCGATCGCATTCTTCCAAGGCTGGCAGATTTCTGCTATGCTTCCAACGGGCTACGTAGTATTTAAAGTCAGAAGACAGTGTAGATATTTTGCGTTGAATTGCACTAAACATGACGTAAATTCCTTCTAGATCCGATGTGTTTTTATCAGTAATTTAATAGTTTATGACTTATATTTCCGTATTTCTTGAGTAGAGACTTCGCTTGATTCTGCTAACCCAAACTCTTTAAAAACGATCACATCCAAAGCACATAAGCTAACTAAAGCTAAGAATGGAACTACTGTCTTAATCGCGGACATAGGCCATCTTCTTAACGCACCTAAGAAAACTTTCAAGTTAACTTCTTTACCGTTCTGCAACAGCATCCGTCTACAAAACTGCTTAGAATATCCATTTTCTTCCAGTTTCAAAATCACTTCGGGTATGTGTTTGTATTGCATTAAAAGTGCAGATTTTGGTTCTTTCTGCCAATAACTCACACCAACAACACATTCCAAATAAGTCTCTTTAGTGACAATTACACTACCATTAGCAGCACAATATCCGGCTAAATATGCTAAAGATATCCAGTTATTCTCAGCATCTTGCCAATTTTGGAGAGCGCGTTTCACTAAATCAGTGCGGTAGATTGTAGCAGTCAGAAAAATGACTGCACCAACACTTTTTGAAAAACAATGCTCAAATATAGCTTTACCATCACCCTTACCATCTTCACTATCTACATCAAACCAGCGATTACCAATAATTGTCGGTGGATGAACTGGTTCACCAGTAATTTGGTTCCGACCAGAAAAATTGAGGAACAATAATGATAAATCTTCATGCTGCTTGAGTTTATTAATCACATAAGCAATGGCTCTATCTTGAATTGGATCATCATCACCAATTGTCCAAACATATTTTGTTGTTGTAGATTTTAGGCAATGCATAATATTTTTTACAACGCCTAAATTTTTAGGATTTTTATTAGAATTAAATGTGATATTGCTAAGTGTTACTTGCCATTTTTTGATTACCTCCTGAGTATTGTCTGTTGAACAATTATCAGAAACTAAAATTTCACAATCATCTTCAAAACCTTTGATAGCTTGAGCTAGCCATGCTAACTGTTTATTAAGTAATTCAGCACGATTGAATGTAGGAATGGCAATGGTAAGTAATTTGTTCATATTAAAAGGATGTAGTTAATAAAAATTGCTATTTACAGCAGCTTGGTCTAATTATTTGTGGTTTGGTAGCCAGATTTTTAAAGGAGTACGCCTTTTAATTGCTTTTTCCAAACTATCTATTGCCAAGACAATTAAATAATTAGTAATAAAAGGCGTTATTTGTGCTTATGTTTAGTAATTACGACGCTATTAAAAGCCTACCCGGAAAAGGAGATGGATAAATTTGTACTTCAGGGATTGGCACTACAAACTGTCCACCCCATTCACCAATAAATGCCATTTGTTCCATAATTTCCTCCTTAATATTCCAAGGTAAAATTAGGAGATAATCTGGTTTAGTTTCGCGGATTTTATCTGGTTCAAAGATGGGGATATGAGTTCCAGGGAGAAATAAACCTTGTTTGTAGGGACTGCGGTCTACTGTATAATCGATAAAATCTTTCCCAATTCCACAGTAATTGAGCAATGTATTACCTTTAGCTGGTGCGCCATAACCAGCGATTGATTTACCTTCTGCTTTAGCAGTCAAGAGAAAATTTAACAGCTTGTGCTTTGTTTGTTTGACTTTTTCGGCAAATGTAATGTAAGTCTCTATGCGATGTAGCCCAGCGGCGATTTCTTTTGCTTTTAAATGGCTAACTCGCTCACTAATGCTAGGATTTGCAGTATGATCATGTTTGGCATAAATTCTGAGTGAACCGCCATGAGTTGATAATTCTTCTACATCAAAAACTTGCAAGTTGTGCGCGGCAAAAATCTTTTCGATAGTGAGGAGTGAGAAGTAAGAAAAATGCTCATGATAAATAGTATCAAACTGATTTTCTTGAATGAGTTGTAAAATATGAGGAAACTCCATCGTCAAGATGCCATTGGGTTTGAGGATGAGTTTTATTCCACCAATGAAATCGTTTAAATCTGGTACATGAGCTAAAACATTATTACCTATTAAAAGGTCAGCTACTTTTCCTTGTATCACTAGTTCTTTGGCAGTTTCAACCCCAAAAAACTTGTTAATACAAGGAATGCCTCTGCCTTCAGCAACTTTGGCAATATTTGCTGCTGGTTCTATTCCTAAGACGGGGATTCCCTTCTCTAAAAAATATTGTAGTAGGTAGCCGTCGTTACTGGCGATTTCAATAACTTGAGTATGATGATTAAAGCCAAACTTTTCTACCATCATATTGGTGTAAGCCTTAGCATGATTTAGCCAACTTACAGAGTAGGAAGAAAAGTAAGCATAGTCACTAAAAATGTGGTCTGGAGTTTCAAATTGTTCTAATTGAACTAAGAGAGTGTCTTCAGAAATATAAGCATGGAGAGGATAAAACTTTTCGGCATTATTTAGCTGTTCTGCTTTAAGATAAGCATTGGCTAAAGGTGACATTCCGAGATCAATAAAGGTTTGGTGCAGAGGTTGACCACTAAAACGACATTTTGCGATCGCCATAAATTTCAACTCACTGATTGCAAATAATTTAAGAGATGGGATAAGTCCGAATCAAATAGTATTGATTCGGAAACTTAGGTTATTTGTTCACTCTTACTAGAGGAATCTAGCTACTTTTTATTCCAAAAGAAATCTTGGTCAATTTGCTCGGTGCGAATCAGATACTCTAGCTGTTTTAAGCGAGTAAATCCTCTAAACAAAAAGGTATCTTCAGCCATGTGTATTTGACTGAATAAATCAAATAGTTGCTGTGCCCCAAGTCGGGCATTCCAATCACACTTAAATCCGGGTAAGATTGTGTTGATTTTCTCGAAGGATACTCGATAGCTGCGGTTATCTGAACCGTTGTCACCAAAAGACAATTTACAATCTGGGAAAACATCAGCAATAATTTCCGCGATTTCTTTAACGCGATAGTTGTTTGCTGTATCTCCCACATTGAAGATTTGATTATGTACAATGTCCCGTGGTGCTTCTAAGGTGCAGACTATTGCTTTGCAAATATCCAGTGCATGGACTAATGGCCGCCAAGGTGTACCATCACTGGTCATTTTGATTTGTTTGCTAGTCCATGCCAACCCTGCTAAGTTGTTTAAAACAATATCAAAGCGCATCCTGGGGGAAGCACCAAAGGCTGTTGCATTCCGCATAAAGGTGGGAGAGAAATCATCGTCAGCGAGTGGTCTGACATCTCTTTCTACCAGAGTTTTGCATTCTGCGTAGGCTGTTTGAGGATTAATTGGCGATTCTTCTGTAACATCACCTGCGGTAGCAACACCGTAAACACTGCACGAAGACATATATACGAAGCGACGCACACCCATAGCCTTAGCCAGACTAGCTAGGCGAACTGAACCTACATGATTAATTTCGTAGGTAATATTAGGTGCTAATTGTCCGGCTGGGTCGTTGGAGAGTTCCGCCATGTGAACTATTGCTTCAACACCTTCCAAATCATCAGGGGTGATGTTGCGGATATCTTTATTGAGGGTTTTGGGTGTCACCCCATTAGCGTTGTATAGCCAACCAACTTTATAAAAACCGGTATCTAGACCGATAACTTCATGTCCCCGTTCAATTAACAGAGGTGGTAATAATGAACCGAGATAGCCTTCTGTACCAGTTACTAATATTTTCATTGTGGTTAATGCCTTTGTATTGATGAGTTAAATTTTTCGTTTAGTAGGGGCGCACAGATGTTCGCCCTAAAGGGTGTTGCATCCAAGAGGGAACCGCTATATTTTTCGTTTGTATGCAATAACTTGACCTCTCTTCAAACCTCTCTCTTAAAAGGAGAGAGGCTTTGAATCTTACTCCCCAACGCTAGTAGGGAAGGGGTTGGGAGTTAGGTGTTAACTTAAGCTAAAAGCCTTTTCAACTCTCGTTTCTAGCCTCTGGGCTGGAAATACTGCTCTTGGCGGCTCTGCCGCCAGCAAGGGAGGCGGAGCCTCTAGGACGGCATTCCCAGTCGGAGACTGGGAACGAGACAATATCTAAAAGCTGGTTTTAGACTGGCTTTCATGTTAAGTTGACACCAATGCAAAGATGCCCACTATACAAGATTCATGCCTTAATTCAGCAGTCCCGGAAATAACAACTATGATATCTATGCAGTGACTACACTATCTAGATGCGAAAGTTGCGGAATTTCTGCCACAAGCGCTTTGCCAATTTCTAGAGAAGATGTGGCCGCAGGAGAAGGAGCATTGCAAACATGAATGGAGTTTTGACCGGAAACAATCAAAAAGTCGTCTACAAGCTTGCCATCGTTCATTAAGGCTTGAGCGCGAACTCCTGCATGGGTGGGAACTAAGTCTTCTGCTTGGACTTCGGGAATTAGTTTTTGCAAACTTCTGGTGAAGGCTGCTTTACTAAAGGAACGAATGATTTCTTGGATGCCTTCATCAGCGTGTTTGGCTGCCAATTTCCAGAAACCAGGATAAGTGATGACTTCCAGAAAATCTCGTAAGTCAAAGTCGGTTTTTTTGTAACCTTCGCGTTTGAGGGAGAGAACCGCGTTTGGCCCTGCATGGACGCTACCATCAATCATCCGGGTAAAGTGGACACCCAGGAAGGGAAAATCTGGATTGGGTACTGGATAAATTAGTGTCTTGACCAGATAGCGTTTTTCTGGGGTGAGTTCGTAATATTCTCCCCGGAATGGGACGATTTTGGCTTGGGGTTCAACTTGACCTAGTTTGGCGGTGCGATCGCTATGCAATCCAGTACAATTAATTACAAACCGTGTTTCAAAGCTACCCTTGTTTGTTTGTAGTACCTGATTTTTACCACTTGGGGAGATTTTCAGAACTTTTGTATTCAGGTGTAAATCTCCACCCTGCTGTTGAATTAGCTGGGCGTATTTCAAACAAACTTGCTTGTAATTAACAATACCAGTTGAAGATACCCGAATTCCACCTACACATTTTACGTGAGGTTCAATTTCTTTGACTTCTTCGGGGCTGATTCTCTGGACTTCTATGCCATTGTCTAAGCCACGTTGGTAGAGATTTTCTAAGCGTGGTAGTTCTTGTTCTTCAGTTGCAACAATTACCTTACCACAAACTTCATGGTCAATTCCATGCTCTTGGCAGAATTCTACCATTGAACGAGAACCATCACGACAAAATTTAGCTTTGAAACTACCTGGCTTGTAGTAAATACCAGAATGAATCACCCCACTATTATTGCCGGTTTGGTGAAATGCCCATTGACTCTCTTTTTCTAGTACTAAAATACGCGCATTGGGATAGCGTTTTCCTAGAGCTAACGCTGTAGAGAGTCCAACTATTCCCCCACCTATAATCGCAAAATCATACATCAGTATTTCGCACTTCAAATTACAGTAAATTTATAAAGTTATTTGGGATTGGGTACTGGGTATTGGGTAATGGGTAAGAAAATATGAGTAAGATTTGGTTTGGATGTGAATCTTCATTCAAATCTTCCCAATCCCCAGTCCCCAATCCCCAGTTCCCTCACCATACCTTCCAAGGAGCTTGGTTGTTTTTCCACAGCCCTTCAAGATAGTTTTTATCACGTAAAGTATCCATTGGTTGCCAAAATCCATCGTGTTTAAAAGCAGATAGCTGTTCCATATCAGCTAGCTTTTCTAATGGCTCTTGTTCCCACACTGTAGAGTCATCGGCTATTAAGTTAATTACTTCTGGTTCTAACACAAAATAACCGCCATTAATCCAGGCTCCATCACCTTCAGGTTTTTCCCGAAAGCTGGTGATTTTAGTTTGCTCATATCCTAAGGAAATAGCACCAAAACGTCCGGCTGGTTGAACGGCTGTGAGTGTTCCTAAGCTATTTTGTTCTTTGTGAAACTTAACTAGCTCGGTGATATTAATATTACTTACACCATCACCATAAGTAAAGCAAAAAGTCTCATTACCAAGATGTTCACTGATTCGCTTTAAGCGTCCGCCTGTCATTGTATTATCACCCGTATTTACTAAGGTGACACGCCAAGGTTCAGCATACCCAGAATGCACGTTCATCTGGTTAAAGCGCATATCAAAGGTTACATCTGACATGTGTAAGAAGTAGTTAGCAAAATACTCTTTAATTATGTAACCTTTGTAACCACAACAAATGATGAAGTCATTAATGCCGTGGGCTGAGTAAGTTTTCATTATGTGCCAGAGAATTGGCTTACCACCAATTTCAACCATCGGCTTGGGTCTGATACTAGTTTCTTCACTGAGGCGTGTACCAAGCCCTCCAGCCAAAATCACCGCTTTCATGCAATTACCTCGGAGATTTGTAGGGATATGATTATTTGACCGTGCCAATTTTAGATTTTTGATTTGCAATTTGGGATTAGTCATCGAACGTCACGAGCCTATGAGTAGATTTGTTCTGCCCAGTTTCATCGTGGGGCATGTAACAAAAAACTCTTTTAATCCAAAATCCAAAATCCAAAATCCAAAATCGGTTGACTTTATCGATATGAAGAGGATGCACTTAGGTGGAGAAAAATTGATTTCTGATTTCTGTTTCTCCGTCAATAATCTAACTGTAATTTCCGTCAAAATTATAAAGGGAATATAAATTAAAATCTTTTCTATATAAAAGCTGTATGAATATCTATAAAGATAAAAATAAATGGCTCAATTAAATAAAAATGATACCTATCAAATAAATAGGGTTAGCATCCGCTAACCCTAGTCAGGCTTGATTTTTTCAATCACAACCGATAATTTACTAGTAATAAAACTTACTTGTTTCTAGTTAGTTTTTTCACTATTACTTGAGCCTTGGAATAAAGGGTCACATTTGTTTTCTACAACTACGCACATGTTACTGAGTGCTTGTTGATAATTATCCATATCATCTTGCTCAAGAAAGATTTTGGCAGATGACTGTATATCTTCGACAGCTTTTGTCTGATTTTTGTTAGATTCACTACCGCCATATTGTGCCAGTTCATAACGAACCATACCTCGTTTAAGATATGCTTTTGCTAGTTTGGGGCTGATAGTTAAGGCTTGGTTAAAGTCAGCGATCGCTTGATTGTATTCTTGCTCATAATTGCTGCTATATTGAGCAATTTGATAAAAGACAACACCCCGCTGAAAGTAAGCTTCTGCTTTGGATACGTTAAGTTTTATTGCCTGAGTAAAATCTTTGATCGCTCTTTTGTACTCTTGTTGAGATTCACCGCTGTATTTAGCCATTTGGGCGCGGACAATTCCCCGTCTGATATAAGCTTCAATTTCATTATTATCCAGACCGATGGCCCGATTATAGTCTGCGATCGCTAGGTTATATTCTAGATCGGGATCGTTACTATATTCGGCGAGCATATAACGGGCATTGCCCCGATTCACCAAAGCTTTGATTTGATTGGGCTGGATTGTAAGAGCTTGGCTATAATCTTTAACTGCTCCTTCGTAGTCTTTCAAGTTATAGCGGGCATTGCCACGATTTACAACCGCTCTGGCATGTTTAGGTTCTTGTTCAATTGCTGCGGTAAAGCTGGCAATTGCTTTGTCATAGTCTCGCTCTTTGTAAGCTGTATAACCTTGCTGATAGGAATCAGCAAAGCTGAGTTTGTTATTTGTCTGGCGAGACTTCAATGTTTGTTGAGTGTAAGCATTTTGGGAAACCAACGGCTGAGTAAATTTAATCATTACGTCCGCATATCCCAATAAACCAAAACCCATCAAACAAAAAATAATCGGGTACAGTTTTGACTTCTTGGAACGTTTATAAGATGAACTGCTGGGAGTCATTACTGGCTGCCAGTAATTAGTTAGGTGGGGCGACATGGCCCGCTGTGGAAAACGCGGTGTCTGGGTGTAATGTTTTCTTGGTTTGATTCGCGGTTGAAGATGTTCTCTAGCTTCGATAGCCCGATGTGATGGGAAGGGGTCGCGTCCACCTAATCGCACAGTACGTTCACACCACGGACAGCTACGCATGTGGTTGTTGTAGCGATGCTGGGGATTTGTCGTGCAGGTAATCAAGGAATCTTCGGCTTCAGCGATTGCTGAGAGCCAAGTCTGGGCACTGGGACGTAGTTGTGGGTTGTTGTGACCCTCTTCAAAACAACGGACAAATAGTTCTTGTAGGCTGGGATGAAGAATTTCCCAAGGGGGTGCAATGGGTGTCGGTAGGTAGGGTACGTAACGCTTTTGGCTGTATGTGAAATGACCCGATGCAATCCGGGCTTCGTAAGGTGGTGGCTCAATAGCACCTTGAAAAATCCCCGAAAATGGGTGAGTGCCTTCCATTAAGAGTTGGAATACTAGCACCGCTAACCCAAATAAATCGTGAGAGATTTCGCGATCGTGCTGGGCAAAAGTTTTATTCTGTAGTTCTGGTGGGGTAAACTCTGGTTTACCCACTGGGCAGCGATAAACAACATTATTGCTTGGGTCGGTTACTTGGAAAGAGTCTGTGTCTATCAAAGTCACCAGTGCGGTGTCACTGACGAGGATATTGGACTCGTTCACATCACCAATACAATATCCACTAGCGTGTAAAGCTGCAAAAGCCGCCGCCAGGTTACGAGCCGTGCGGAGCAGGTACTGATAGTTGAATAGGGGGCAGTGTTGGCGACGGGTTCTAGGGTTGTAAAAGTCGATGATTGGACGCATCCCCTCGATGCGTGGCATCAAAAAGCCCAGGATGCTATTTTTGCCATCTGCTGCCCGTAATAAATCCTCTGGCCAAGCGATAGAGATATGCCCCAAACTAGCTGTAGGGTTTTCTGGCGGGTTGGCCAGCATCGCCTGGAGTTTCTCTGCATGGGCTTTGGTTGGCTTGTGGTATATCTTCGCCACCAAGTTATTATCGGATGGCACTGTGTACACACAAGCTTCACCGCCACGCCCCAAACTGACATTGAGGCTGAGGATTTCTTTTCTGGGGGAACAACGTAGTACCTGCATAATGAAATTACCGCTAACGGAAGTTATTGTAAGATGTTAAACCTGTAGATTTATCGCTCATGAGTCGTTGAATGCAGCTATGATGAGTGTCAAATCATCATCAGTGCGTTGCGTAATCCGCTCTGAGTGTAAAAATTTTACCAATTGTTCCTTGGCTACTGTCTTATCTTCGGTATTGGCTACGAATTCAAACAGCGGAAAAAAGAAGGGTTTGTGAGGTTCGCCAACAACCATATTCAAAGCCAGCATTTGTAGTCCGTCAGTAATTATACCAACATTTACTATGTCTGTGCGCCACAATCTCATCTGCGCGGTATCTAAAGCACTAGGCGAAGTTAAGAAGGTGGTTTCGTTGATATATTCACCACTGTCAGGCATAGTCAGGGCCAGCAGATTACCCATACGATCTTTTGCCACTGCCAAACCATCACCTATCTGTACTACAGCTACAACTTCTGGTGTGGCGACTAGCATAATTAAGGTAGTTGCTAAGTCTTGAGGCTGTTTGTCACACGTAGCCGCTTCAGCCTCCACAGCTTTTTTCGCCGCTAGTATGGCATCATTTAAAAGCGATCGCACCAATGCATCATCAGTCAAACTTTTTCGGGTCAGTCCTTTAGTGGAAATGTTTTCTATTGCTGTCTCCACAGCAATCATCGCTCCCACTTTCCCCAGTAATGCAGAACCCGCACCATCTGCCGCGGCCGCCACTAAAACATTATCTGATAATATCTGCCAGTGATGAGCATCCTGACATAATTGATTGTTTTTTAAGTGACTTGTACCACATACAGAAGCAGCCACAATCCGCCATTGAGCAATCTGTTTTGATATGTTCATAAATTTTTTCCAGCAGCTTGATGTTTACACAGCTAGCTGCAATTTTTAATTAAACAGTCCCCCAACCTATTGGCGGTAGTGCTACCTGTTCATCCACTTGTGAATGAGAAACAGCTGACATACTAGTTGATAGCCAGACAAACATCTCAATAAAATTTAATCCTTTGAGCTTCAGGGGTGTACGCACGGTTATTTGATTTAAACGCGTCATATTCGCATTTTCTACGCCCACTGTAAAAAATGCTACCCGTTTATTCGCCTCGTCTCCCTGTAACCGCTGGGACGCTTGCTCTACCACATGATCTAACTCACCTTGCGGTTCCCCATCAGTAATCATAAATACCCAAGGACGATAGTAAGCAATCCCATTGGCACGATACTGAGATTTCCGCTCTTGAATTATGTCCAAAGCTTTATGAATTCCTGCACCCATAGTAGTCAAGCCCTGTGCTGTCAAAATAGGTGGGTTGAATTGATCAGCAGTCACAAAATCTTGTACTACATTGATATTACTATCAAACGTGACGATCGCCACTTCTACCCGTCTTGCAGCTAAGGAATTTTTGACTAATTCATCCTTCAAACTCAGTAAACCCTGATTTAAAGCCTCAATCGGATCTCCTTGCATCGACCCAGATGTGTCTAGTAAAAGTACACAAGGACAACGTGGTTCTGGGTTCTCAGCAAATTCTACTACTTCATCAAGTCTTAATGTATCATGCATAACTTTTTGTGTTATGTTAAAATTCAACGTTTTATTTTCCTTTGTTCAAAGTATATAATTCTCAGTCGCCGAGGCGACTACAGAATATAGTATCTAGTGGTAGATGCTCTAATCTTTATTAAACAAATTATTTTCATGAAGTTCTCTATATATTTAAGATGAACTTGAACACAGCTTAGTTTAGCAAAAAAGAGTTTATCAAAACCCAGCATTACCTGTTGTAATGTATCTACCAAAAACTTATATCCACTAAACCTACAGTACAATAAATACGTAAACTTTCCTAGGTAACTTCTTAAAGATTTTATGTAGAAGAATGGTTTCTTTATCGAAAAATAATTAGCCATAATTAAGATCATTAACTTTAGAAGTATACCAGCGTAACTGCGCGAACTTGGAATAAGATTTACCTGCTTTTTGGAAGTGGGAATCAATAAACGTGATGATTAAGGTCTTCACTCAAGAGTTGTTAGTAGTGAGTAAAGCCTAGAAGCAACAATATCTACTGTTAGTCATAGCTATGACAGGTGTTTACTTTTATTCATACCCACCTACTTATTTTTTGAGATAAATTAAGTAGTACGTACAAAATGTAACAGATAGGTTGCAAAACTTATTCCTTTTAATATATATACATATTTTAAAAGAAATAAGTTGTGCATAAAGACATATTACAAAGAAGAAAATACTTCATAGCTCATATTTTCACTCTACAAATGTTCAGTTGTTGATTCCGCAAAAAAACTTGAAAAATATGAATAACTCAGGTGCATTCACCAAACTACGTCCCCTAAGTTTGTTAAGACAGTTATCAAATTGCTCCGATAGTACTTGTTTACAAGCATTGAGTAACTCAGTTACTTGGACGATTTACTTAGAACAGGGCAAAATAACTTACGCTACTCATTCCGTAGAACCCTTTGATCGACTAGAACGCCATTTGCGTCGTCTCAGCCACCAAATTCCACTCCTTACTAATGAGGTTCGTATTCAAGCAAGGTTGATGTTTGAACCTGATTCACACAGTCAGTTAATCGAAGATGACAGAAATTCCAGAAGCCATCCCCCTGAGTATCAGGCTATATCCTGGCTTATTAGTCAACAACATTTACATTCTACACAAGCAGCAGTGCTGATTCAGGAATTAGTTAAAGAGGTGATTGAATCATTTTTGCTCATCAAAGAAGGTACTTATGAATTAGCAGAACCACTTAATCGAATGCCAAAAATTTGCAGGCTAGATGTAGAAAAAATTCTAGACCGTTGTCAAATAAGATTACAGAATTGGCAGGCTTTTGTTCCCCAAATTTCTTCTCCATATCAACGTCCATATATGTTGATTAACAGTAAACTTGAGAAGCAAGACTTACCAAAACTTCAGCCAGATTTAATTAACTGGATGAAGGGCTTTAGCCTGTGTCATCTGGCCGCGATTTTGAATCAAGATGAAATTCAACTGGCTCGCAATTTATACCCTTACATCCTTCAGGGTGCAATTATCCTGCATGAACCCGATCCACCATTTGATAAATTACCAAAGATTTTTGAAGATAAATCGCTTTTCTCAAAATTAATTCCAGAGTTAGTTGACACCAAAGAAAAACTAAGTACCAGCGTCACCTCTTACCCAAATATTTCTGAAGAGAATATAGCTCCTGTTCAGCGATTACCACAGATATCTACTCCTCCAAAAGGAAACTTTCAGGAACCAACAATATCAAATAACATAAATTCTGCTTCCCAAAGAGTAACGGCTGCTACTGTAACCGCACAAAAAGTCCACAAAATAGTTTCTGTAGATGATAGCCCCACAATTCTCAAAGAAATTAGCCATTTCTTAGAAAATGAAAATTTTTCTGTAGTGACTATCAACGATCCACTAAAAGCCGTTTTATCAATTATAAGGCACAAACCGGACTTAATTTTGCTGGATTTAAACATGTTAGGAATCGATGGTTATGAATTGTGTCGGATTATACGAAATAATTCACTATTTCAGAAGACTCCTATCATCTTCGTCACTGGAAGTAAAGGGATTGTAGACAAAGTAAAAGCGAAATTAGTAGGAGCATCTGGCTATCTGACTAAACCGTTTACCCGCGCCGAATTACTGAAAATAGTCTTCATGCATTTGACTTAAATTAACTACTCCAATGAGTTTTTACTGCACATTATTTTATGCGATAATCTACACATGACTACTAATCTAGAAATTGACGAAAACTTAATTAAGGAAGCTCTCGAACTTGGTGGTCATCCAACTAAGGATGCTGTTGTAGAAGAGGCATTAAGAGAGTATGTACAACGTCGAAAGCAACTGAAAATCCTGGAGCTATTTGGTACGATTGAATACGAAGATGATTATGACTACAAGCAACAGCGCCAAAGTGGATGAAAGTCATTGTTGATACTTCAGTCTGGTCTTTAGCTCTCAGACGCAATTATAAAGTTGACGACTCACCCCATGTTGTCGTGTTGCGAGAATTAATTACTGATGATCAAGTTGCTTTAGTCGGTGCTGTTCGGCAAGAAATACTCTCAGGAATTCGTGACGCAAACCAATACAATCAGCTAAAAAATTATCTCCGCGCATTTCCCAATATTGAGTTAGATATGGAAGACTATGAACTTGCTTCTAAATTTTATAATACTTGCAGAAGCAATGGTATTCAAGGTGCAAACACAGATTTTCTAATTTGTGCCGCAGCCTCTCGGAGAAATTACACAATAGTAACCACAGATAAAGATTTTGAGAATTTCAGTCAGCATATTCCCATAACATTGTTTCAATGCTAGGTCTACGCTACTTAACCCTACACTCAAATTAGAGGATAAAGGGTTTTGCTTATAATGCCAGTCTTTTCCTTAACTCAGCCTCTAACTGTTCGCCTGTGCTAACCACAACCCTATTTGGTCTGGCTCTAACAATCCTTAAATAGTGTTGAAAAGCTTCTTCATCCTGGGGATGATGCTTTACATATTCCCGTAATTCCGCTTCAGTTAATTGCTGATAATCTAAATTACTCATTGGATGATTTCCTCTCCATTACTCAAAATTTCTACTTGAATTGTTTGGCCTATTAGCACTACTATTCTTTGCGATCGCTTGTCGTACCTGGTTAGCTCAATTGTTTGTAGTAGGTTACTTACTCGCACACATAAATCGTAGAAAGCTTTTAACTGTTCAATCGTGGGTTCCATTTGTATAGATTAGCTACTGAATCTCTCGTAGCAAACATCTAACTCACATTGACTGACACAAGTCAAGACGAAAAGAAAAGATTAGCATGAGAGATTGTTCTGCCAGTCTAACGTAGTAGGATTGTTCAAGTGAAAGGGTACGCTTTGCAGGATGAGTAGCCATCGAGCGCTTCTTGCACCCTAAAATAAGAGCAAAAGACGATTCCTAAAACAATCACACTCCATGCGTATTTCTCTAAATTGGCTGCGCGAACTAGTAGAGATAAAACTAAGTCCAGAAGAATTAGCCGAAACCCTGACAATGGCAGGGTTTGAGGTAGAAGATATTGAAGACCGCCGCACTTGGGCAAATGGCGTGGTGATCGGGAAAGTGCTTGAGCGTCAACCCCATCCCAACGCCGATAAATTGAGTGTTTGCCAAGTGGATATCGGTGCAGATGAGATTTTAAATATTGTCTGTGGCGCTGCCAATGTGAAGGCAGATATCTATGTACCTGTGGCAACTACGGGTACTTACTTACCCAATATTGATTTAAAAATTAAACCTGCAAAACTACGTGGTGTCCCATCTCAGGGCATGATTTGTTCTTTAAAGGAACTCGGTTTGCCTACCGATGTAGACGGAATTCATATTTTTACCCAGGAAAATTTACCATTGGGTAGTGATGTGCGGCCGCTGTTGGGTCTAGATGATGTAATTTTAGACCTTACCGCAACTGCCAACCGCGCTGATGCTCTAAGTATGGTTGGCGTAGCACGGGAAGTAGCAGCTTTGACTGGTGGAAAGTTGAGCATTCCTGAACCTGGTGAAGTCTCTATTCCCAAAAGTGCCGGAAATTTAGCTTTAAAAATTGCCGATACCCAAGCTTGTCCTGCATACATTGGTACGGTAATTGCACAGGTGAAAATTGCTCCATCTCCCGAATGGTTGCAACAGCGTTTACGCGCTGCTGGTGTACGTCCCATCAGTAATGTGGTGGACATTACTAACTACGTTTTGTTGGAATGGGGACAACCACTGCACGCCTTTGACTGCGATCGCCTAAAATCTGTTGCAAGTAGCGAAAATTTAACCATCGGCGTCCGTTTCGCCACTGCGGGGGAATCCCTCAAAACCCTAGATGGACAAACTCGCACCCTAGCATCCCAAAATTTGTTAATTACCGCTAACGACAAACCTGTTGCACTGGCGGGAGTCATGGGTGGAGAAGAAACAGAAGTCCACGCAGGTACTCAAAGCCTAGTTTTAGAAGCAGCTTTATTTGATTCCGTGGCAATTCGCCGTTCTTCCCGGAGTGTTGGGTTAAGAAGTGAGGCTTCTGGCAGATACGAACGGGGAGTTAACCGCGCTGAGTTGGAAATAGCTAATCGCCGCGCCTTATCTTTAATTAGCGAATTAGCGAATGGAATTTTTGTCCAGCAAGAAATTGCCGACACCCGCCCCGATCCGTCTACCTGGAGTCGTTCTATCGCCCTGCGTTTAGACCGAGTTAATCAGATATTGGGGCCAATTGAATTAGAAGAGGATACAGGTGAACTCCAAGAACAAGATGTGGAGCGCATCCTGACTGCATTGGGATGTAATTTAACTCCTTCAGGAGAAGATAGCAGCCATCAACCCACATGGTCTGTCTCTGTTCCACCTTATCGTTACCGCGACTTAGAGCGAGAAATTGATTTAATTGAAGAAATTGCCCGTCTCTATGGTTACAACAAATTCTGTGATACTCTACCAGAAAAAGCGGAAGCTGGCTATCTGCCTTTAGATCAAGAACTAGTTCGCAAGTTACGAGCTTTCTTGCGGGCTGAAGGGTTGACAGAATTAATCCACTATTCTTTAGTCAAACCAGGAGAAGACAGAAATATAGTCCTGTCAAACCCCTTATTTGTCGAATATTCAGCGCTACGAACCGATTTGTTATCTGGGTTAATTGATGCTTTTCAATACAATTTAGAGCAGGGTAATGGTGCGCTGAACGGCTTTGAAATCGGGCAAATTTTCTGGCGAGAAGAAGATGGTTTGCAAGAGACAGAAGCCCTTGCAGGGATTGTGGGAGGGGATATTTCCCTTGGCAAATGGTCAAAAAGTGGACGCGAAGAACCCATCACTTGGTTTGAAGCCAAAGGCATTTTAGAAAGTGTATTTCGGCAACTTGCCTTGGAGGTAGAATTTCAACCCGATCGCCGCGACGATCGCTTACATCCAGGACGCACCGCTTCTTTGTGGATTCGGGGTAACAGACTGGGTATTTTTGGGCAACTCCATCCCCAACTGCGACGAGAAAAAGGTTTACCAGATTCCGTTTATGTTTTCCAGTTGGATCTAGATGTACTTTTAGATTCGCTAGGACAAGATGAAGTTCTTGTGCCAACATTCCAGCCCTATTCTACCTATCCAGCTAGCGATCGCGACATCGCCTTTTTCGCACCCGTGAAAATCTCAGTTGCCGAAATTCAAAAAGTAATTACCAAAGCGGGTAAAGATTTGCTCGACTCGGTGGAATTATTTGATGAATATCGGGGTGAAAATGTCCCCGAAGGACAGCGGAGTTTAGCATTCCGCTTAATTTATCGGGCTAGCGATCGCACTCTGACTGAGGCAGAAGTTGAACCAGTACACAATAAAGTCCGCGAAGCTTTAGTGGAAAAATTCGGCGTGAACTTGAGAAGTTAGAAGTTATAAGTTATATCATGTCCGGCTGATTCTGGTCGAATTACCCCCCTTAATCCCCCCTTGCCAAGGGGGGAAAAAGAAATCTAGTTCCCTCCCCTTTCCAAGGGGAGGGTTAGGGTGGGGTAAAATCCTGGTTAATCAGCTATTTCAGACTTGTTGACACGCCAAAATAGCAAATGGGTTCACCGAAATAGCAAATTGGGTTCGCCGAAACAAGAAA
>NZ_JAWJTF010000061.1:38127-57845 GCF_048836525.1 Nostoc sp. CALU 546 | reverse complement strand
CTTAACCTTTAACCTTTTCCCCAAACCAGATTCCGAGTTAAAAGTGATTAACCGAGAAGTATTGAGAGGCAGAGCCTCTAATCAGTCATTCCTATGCAGAGCATAGGAACGAGATAAACCAGCGAACAATGAGAAATTGATCTTTTTTTGACTTGTGTGTACACCGTAGCCTTCTTAAGGGGAGTTAGGGGGGATCAACAAGTGTCTAAAATCACAGATCAATACTTTTCAAACAACCTCTTAGCTAAATTTGTAGTTTTCATTAAATGAAAATCAGGTAAAAGAAACATTCATAGAAAGTGTAAGGTTTTTTATCGTTGATAGTAGTCATTGCACCATCACCGAATATTTTGATATTTAGCTGGGGTAAATGTTCGTTAAATAACTAGCTAACATTTTAGATACCCTGAAGGATGTTGAACTGTTCACTGATTTAAAGTAACCACAAAATTTAGCTGCAAATATCCGTGAAAACTTGCAGATTAGTAAGCGATAATTTAAGAGTTTGAACTTATTTCTTTATCCTTTATGTATTTAGGTTATCGAAACTATAAAAAAATGTTTAATAACATTTGCTTTTCTTCATAAAAACTGACTAAATTATGAATTAGCTAAAACTATACAGGAGAGCAGAGAGGCAGGAGAGCAGAGGAAAAATAATAAACTCCTAACTCCTAACTCCTAAGTAATTATTAATGACTAATGATCCATTTACACCACTTATAGGACAACAGCAAGGTATAGAATTACTGACTCAGGCTGTTAGACAAAATCGGGTTGCTCCAGCCTACCTATTTGTGGGGCCAGATGGTGTAGGAAGAAGTTTAGCAGCCAGATGTTTTGTGGAATTGCTATTTTCTAGTGAAATGGGAGTCACTGCGTCTTTACAAAACCGTTTGCGTCAGGGGAACCATCCAGCTTTGTTATGGGTGCAACCAACGTATCAACACCAGGGACAACGATTAACAGCAGCAGAAGCAGCCGAGAAAGGACTGAAGCGTAAAGCACCACCTGTAATTCGGCTAGAGCAAATTCGGGAAATTACTGAGTTTTTAGGTCGCCCGCCTTTGGAAGCGCCGAGGAATGTGGTAGTGCTGGAGGAAGCCCAAACAATGGCAGAAGCCGCAGCGAATGCTTTACTCAAAACCTTGGAAGAACCGGGACAGGCGACGTTAATTTTAATTGCACCTACACCTGAGTCTGTGTTGCCGACTTTGGTTTCACGCTGTCAACGCATTCCTTTTTATCGTTTAGATGCACAGTCTTTAGCTGTTGTACTTACGCAAACAGGTCATCAAGAAATTTTGCAAAATCAGGCAGTATTGAGCATAGCATCTGGTAGTGCCGGAACTGCGATCGCATCTTATGAGCAATTACAAACTATTCCCCCGGAATTACTCGAAGATTTGAAAAAAGCGCCTAAATCTTACCGTAACGCCTTGGAGTTAGCCAAGAAAATTGATCAGGATTTAGATACAGAAGCACAATTGTGGTTAGTTGATTATCTTCAGCAGTTTTACTGGCAACAGTGGCATCAGCCTAGTATTATCAATCAGCTAGAACAAGCTCGTAAATACTTACTTGTTTACGCCCAACCAAGGCTAGTTTGGGAATGTCTGCTTTTATCTGTGTATCAAAAATCTGATTCTATTTATATAGCAGGAGGCAGGATAGCGCAGCGTTAGCGAGTCCGCGAGCGTCGGCAGGAGGCAGGAGGCAGGAGGTAAAAGTATTACTATTCCTAGCCTTGGGGTTTTCAAAATGTCCTAACCTATGTGGCTACGGCTATACTACTCATCGCTGAGTGCGATGCCGACGGCAAAGACGGGTGGCGGAAAAACTGGAATGGTACGCCGCCGCCGGATGAAGAGATAGCCACGTAAATCAAGAGCAATTAAGAAGCCGATCGCTGCTGGTCAATTTGCAGTGGGATATTTTCCCGCACGAGTTGCCAAAAGTGCTTGATTGGGGGAATTTGCAAACGGTCTTGAGTTGTCACCATAACTACTCGACGAGTCAAACTGGAAGCATCTGCTAAACCACTAGTATTATTGCTGGCTAAGGAACGAATCGCCAGGGTAGGGTCAAGACGAGCTTCCAGTAATGCTGATTGAGGTAGCAAAGCTATCAGTTCTCCTTGGCGCACGACTCCCCGGAAGGCATCTAGGGTATTTACCTCTAAAGCCGACTGGAGTGTAGCTTCCATTCGCTCAAATCTATCTTGTATTAAGCGTTGCATCCCATAACCATCTTTAAAAACCACTTGGGGATAACGAATTAGCTCCGACCAAGGAACAAATTCATATTGTGCCAGTGGATGATTCGCTGCGGTTAAAATTTCTATAGGTTCATCATAAAGCACTTCTACTACCATTTCTCTACTGGTGGTTAAAAAGCGATTATTCATCACAATTGCTAAATCCACTAATCCATCTTTGAGGACTTTCAGAGCGCGATCGCTTCCTAATGAAGTCACCCGTAATTGCACATCTGGATAATCATGACAAAATTTTTGCAACACTGGTGGTAAGTAAGATCCACAAAGTGAGTGAATCACGGCAATGCAAAGTTCCGGTTGCTTTCCGGCCATTAAATCGGCTAATTCTTCTTTAGCTGTCTGCCATTCTTGGCAAATTTTACGGATGCGGGGTAGTAAAAGTTCACCTCCCAACGTCAGCTTGGCATGACTGGTTCTGTGAAATAGTTCTGTTCCCAAATCTGCTTCTAATGCTTGAATTTGGCGGCTAATCGTCGATTGGGTAATACCACACGTTCGCGCTGCTTGTTGAAAGCTGCCGGTTTGGGCGATCGCTAAAAAGGCTTGCAACTGCTCTAGGCGCATTTTTATGTAGCCTGAATTACATTTATCAATTCAATAAGAGCAATATCTCCAAACTTCTGAGTAACTGAACTTTCAATTATACCAACTGTCAATCTGATATTTTCTGAGATGCTAGCCATATCCTGTAAGTCAACCTCTATGCTGTCACCTTCTTGAGAACTACTTTGGGGGTAGCGTCGAAGGTAAGCAGCATCTACTACTCCACCACTGTGAACAATAACATTGCGAATCCCACTAATTTTTTCGATACCTTCTTGAATAATTCCTTGATTAATAAGTTCTTCAATTTCATTAAAGCCAAACTTTTTTGCTATACGTGTAAGATACTCTACAGCAGCTCCATCAGTACTCTTGGATGCTTCTATTTGTGCCATTTGTGAGATAAGTTTATCCATAGTAGAATGTTTAATAATCTCATTATATGTGAGGGTCTTATTACAATTTAAAGTATTAGGATAGTGTATAAAAATTTCATATAACAAATCTTGAATATATACTTCAAAACAACTCACAATTGAGGTTGAAAACATATTATTAAGCGCTTTTTCTGCATCTTTTTCCATTTGTATATGATCATTAATCATTTCACTTAATGCTTTACAGTCATCCGGTTCAAGATTTAATAAATTATCTCCCGATGGATTTCCAATGAATTTATAACCACTCTGTACCAAGTTAGTTTCAAATGTTTGCAGGTTAGTTAAGCGACGAGAGAGATTACTTGCAAATGATGTTACAAGCAATGAATTCCTAGCCATAGATTGTAGGAATACTAAGTAAGGTGCAGACATTTGCTCATGGCGGCGAATTAAATGTTCTTTCTTGTGCTTACAACCAAGTGCTTCAGCTATTTCCTTAATTCGTTCTAGCTTGCTCTGATTAATTGACATAATTTTTATGTTTATGTGTGTTTAGGCAAAAACTATAGATGCAAATGTCACCAAAGTTGACCGAATAACTTTTTTGATATTAGCTTAATCTTATCGCTGTCAAAAGACTAAAATAAGTGTATCATAAAAAACTATTTAGCTACTTAATACTGAACGCGTACAGGTAGCGCATACTCTTTGAAAAAATTTACCATTCGGCTAAAGCGATCGCTATTCCTTGTTTTAAATCTGGTGTGATTGCGTCATTATTTGCTAACTGCTGCAATTGTTGATATACGGCTTCCCCATCCAGATTTTTTAGTGCCGCGATCGCATGTAGTCTCACCGATGCATTAGAATCAGCTAGCAGTGAAATCAATGGTTCAATAGCTTGCATTTCGCCTAACTGCCCTAGAGACAAGGCGATCGCACTTTTAATGTTTACAATTTCTATGGCTGGATGTTGCGATCGCAGTATTTGCAGTAAAATTTCTGCGGCTTGTGTAGTTTGCGGCTTTTGCACTCGTCCTAAAACTGTAACAATTTCTTGGCAAAGTGTCTCTGAAGTGGTTTGATTAAATGCTGTTTGCAAATATTCCAAACTGGATGGTGTTCCCACCCAACTTAAAGCGCGGATGGTTTCTAATTGCAGCTTTATCGGTGTGTGAGGTGAAATCAGCAAATCAAATAAATGTTTTGTAGCGTCATCACTACCCATTCGAGAAAGGGAAACTGCGGCTGCACAACAAACATCAATATTAAAGTCATAAAGCTTGGGTTGTAGTTTCGTCACCAAATCTAAGGCTTCGCGTAAGTCGGGGCGAAAACCTAAGCCAAGCACTGCTGCACGCCTAACTGTGGCGGCTATATCATCCAAAGCGTTTAACAATACTGGTGGTACACGTTCGTCATGAAAGCTGCTGAGGGCTTCAATTGCGGCGGCGCGGATTGCGGGTTGTGGATCTTGAACTACACTCAATAATGGTGTGATGGTTTCTGGTTGCGGAATACAGGAAAGCGATCGCACTGCAAAAAGCCTTGTATCTTCATCTAATAAAAGTTCAGAGAGTGCAGCGATCGCAACAGTACCCATTTGCCCCAGCGCTGTAGCTGCGATCGCTTTGAGTTCTTCATCCTCATCGGTTTTCAACAATTCAATTAAGGGTGCGATCGCATCTAGGTGCTGAAACTCGCCTAAAGTCCGTGCTGCATACCAGCGTAATTCTTCCTCGGTGTCTTCATCTTCTAATATCTCAATGAGTGGTGGGATCGCAACATTTCCCAAATGAGTCAACACTTTGCTAATTTCCCAACGCTGTTGAAAATCACCCATCTCTAACATTGAAAGTGCTAATTTCAGAAGATATTCTCGGTTTTTAACTATCTCTGGATGTTCCGAGTTTGCCCCTAAAATTAGCTGTTGTAAATATTGAATTAGCAATGACCAATCAGCTGCATCGTATGCTGTTTGGGCTTGCACTAAAAGCTGATTGATATTACTCACCATACCCTGCTTTAATTATCAATCTTATGCCTCCTGACTTGAAAGTGCTGAGTACTGAGTACTGAGTACTCAGTAAAAATACTAGTCTCCAATCGCTCTTTCAATCCAAGGTTTTTGAAACTCGCTTCATCGGGACTCCTCCTGCCTTCTGCCTCCTGCCTCCACTAGGTTGGCTTGACTACAACTGAATTGCCCTCAATCTTGGCGGCGTAAGTTTTAAGGGCTTCTGTCGCTGGGCCTCTTTGCACTTTACCGTCAATCCCGAATTCTGAACCGTGACAGGGACAGGCAAATTTTTTTGCCTCAGCTTGCCATGCTACGGTGCAATTTGCGTGAGGACAGGTAGGGTTAACAGCTGTCAGATTTTCGCCTTTAGATGTACCGACTACCAACACAGGCCCAGCAGGTGAGTTTTTCGCCAGCAATTGGCCTGTTTTATCTAATTCTGCCGAAGTGCCTACTGTTTGCCAATCTCCCGTTGCTGAAGTTGTCCCAGAAGAACAAGCTGCGATCGCTACGGGTAGAGAACTCCCAATCAAACCCAAACCTACCCAATTGATAAAATCACGACGTTTCATAGGTGCTGAAATGATATTTAAGTTTTAGCTAACATCTGCTACCCCATTTTGGATTCAGAATTGATCTACAGCAATTCAAATCCCTTTGATCATTTCAAATACCCTTCATTAAGCGCTTTGCGTGGCTCATTGGCTGGCTTTGATGCAAAAAATGCATATATTTTATTCATTTTAAGCAATTTTACCAAAAAACCGTAACAATTTATACGATTTTAACATAAATCTGGCTTTAACTTATGAGTATCGAAATTGTTACATGAACATTATCTAAACCTGCTTGACAAATTTCCAATATCTAAATGGCGACAAGTTTTCCTTAATTAATCACGGATTTGGAGTTTAACTTTGGAATGCTCTTAAGTAAAAATAATCAGCCATAAACAATTATTAAGTTTTTATTTTCTAACCCTCGTAGATACAACACCTGATGCAACTACGGGTTGATTGATATTGGGCAATTATCACCAGATTCAGCAATTTGCATTGAGAGTCAGAATCATGACAGACACAGCAACTACCACTACCAGCCTCAATAAGTTTGAGAAATTCAAGGCGCAAAAAGATGGACTCACCATCAAGAGTGAGATAGAGAAATTTGCTGCCCTTGGCTGGGAAGCAATGGACGAAATCGATCGAGATCATCGGCTCAAATGGGTGGGTGTGTTTTTTCGCCCAGTCACCCCAGGTAAGTTTATGATGCGGTTGCGGATGCCTAACGGTATTCTTAGCAGTAGTCAGATGCGTGTTTTAGCCGAAGTAGTGCAGCGTTACGGAGATGATGGCTGCGCTGATATTACTACGAGACAGAATATCCAGTTACGGGGGATCAGAATTGAAGATTTACCAGATATCTTTAATAGATTTCACGCAGTTGGTTTAACCACTATCCAATCAGGAATGGATAACGTCCGCAATATCACAGGTGATCCTGTGGCGGGGTTGGATGCAGATGAATTGTTTGACACACGAGAGTTGGTACAGCAAATTCAAGATATGCTCACCAACAAAGGAGAAGGGAACCCAGAGTTTAGCAACTTACCACGGAAGTTTAATATTGCGATCGCAGGTGGAAGAGACAATTCAGTTCACGCTGAAATTAACGATTTAGCTTTTGTTCCAGCATTTAAGGAGGGGACAGGGGACAGGGGACAGGGGATAGGGCAAGAATTTTCCCAATCACCAATATTTGGCTTTAACGTCCTCGTAGGTGGCTTTTTCTCAGCTAAACGTTGTGAGGCGGCGATTCCTCTGAATGCTTGGGTACTTCCAGAAGATGTAGTAGCTGTATGTAGAGCGGTTTTGGAAGTATTTCGCGATCATGGCCCGCGTGCTAATCGGCAAAAATCGCGCTTGATGTGGCTTATTGATGAATGGGGTGTAGATAAGTTTCGAGTAGAAGTAGAAAGCCGTTTGGGTAAATCATTGTTACCCGCAGCCGCAAAAGACGAAATCGATTGGGAAAAACGCGACCACATTGGGGTATATAAACAAAAACAACCAGGGTTAAATTATGTAGGCTTGCACATTCCTGTCGGGCGGTTGTATGCCGAAGATATGTTTGAAATTGCGCGTCTAGCGGAAGTTTACGGCAGTGGCGAAATCCGTTTTACAGTTGAGCAAAACATTGTTATCCCCAATATTGCTGAATCGCGTTTAGAAATATTTTCAACAGAACCCTTGCTGGAAAGGTTTTCGATTAATCCTGGTTTACTGGCGCGATCGCTAGTATCTTGCACAGGCGCACAATTTTGCAACTTTGCCCTCATCGAAACCAAAAACCGCGCCTTGGAAATGATAAAAGCCTTAGAAGAAGATTTAACCTTCACCAAACCAGTGCGAATTCACTGGACAGGTTGCCCCAACTCTTGCGGACAACCCCAAGTTGCAGACATCGGTTTGATGGGAACTAAAACTCGTAAAAATGGCAAAACTTTGGAAGGCGTTGATATATATATGGGCGGCAAAGTTGGCAAAGACGCTCATTTGGGAACTTGCGTTATCAAAGGCATACCATGCGAAGACTTGCAGCCAATATTGCAAGATTTACTCATCAAAAACTTTGGGGCAAAACTCAAGCAAGAAGCTTTAGTAATTAACAGTTAGTGAGTAGGTAGGAATTATTAAAAATGAAATAAAATCCTAGTTCGTAGTGGGTGAGCAAGGATTATTAGGACTAAAGTCCTCACTACAAACTTGAATTTATTTACGCTTCGCTACTTAATTGTTAGTGCTTAATAAATGACAAAACATCAAGGAAAAATGAAAAATCTTTCGCGCAGAAAATTTATTTTAACCACCACCACTGCGGCGGCGGCTTCTATCCTGGCTCATGGTTGTTCTTCCGGTAGCAATACAGCGTCAACAGGTGGTAATGCACCCTCTGCGGCTCCGGCTGCCAATGTCTCTACAGTAGCTAATGCGCCAAAGGTAGAAACAAGCAAAGCCAAATTAGGATTCATTGCTCTAACTGATGCTGCTCCCCTAATTATTGCTAAAGAAAAGGGTTTCTTTGCCAAATACGGGATGACTGATGTTGAAGTCATCAAGCAAAAATCTTGGCCTGTTACCCGTGATAACTTAAAAATCGGCTCATCTGGCGGTGGTATTGATGGCGCACACATCCTCAGCCCCATGCCTTATTTGATGACCATTAACGATAAAGTGCCAATGTATCTTTTGGCAAGATTAAATACTAATGGTCAGGCTATTTCTGTTGCCAATAAATTTAAAGACCTGAATGTAAAATTAGAAAGCAAGGCGTTAAAAGAAGCTGCGAGTCTTGCCAAAGCCGAGCAAAAAGCCTTGAAATTTGGTATGACCTTTCCTGGCGGCACTCATGATTTATGGATGCGCTATTGGCTAGCAGCTGGCGGTATTAATCCAGATCAAGATGTGGTTTTATCACCTGTACCACCACCGCAAATGGTGGCAAATATGAAAGTTAGCACTATCGATTCTTTCTGTGTGGGAGAGCCTTGGAACGCTCAATTGGTCAACCAAAAATTAGGTTATTCAGCTTTAGTTACAGGCGAGTTGTGGAAAGATCATCCAGAAAAAGCCTTTGCGATGCGGAAAGATTGGGTTGATCAAAATCCTAATGCTGCACAAGCATTGTTGATGGCAGTTTTGGAAGCTCAACAATGGTGCGATCGCGCCGAGAATAAAGAGGAAATGTGCAAAATCTGTTCTGACCGGAAATACTTTAACGTTGCTGTTGCAGATATTTTAGAAAGGTCTAAAGGTAATATTGACTTCGGCGATGGACGGACTGAGCAAAACTTTTCACATCCGATGAAATTCTGGGTAGATAATGCTTCCTATCCGTACAAGAGTCACGATGTTTGGTTTTTAACAGAAGAAATTCGCTGGGGCTATTTACCAAAGGATACTAAAGTTCAAGAAATAGTTAATCAAGTCAATAAAGAGGACTTGTGGAAACAAGCAGCTAAAGCTATTGGTGTTGCTGATGCTGAAATTCCTAAGAGTAGTTCTCGTGGAGTTGAGACTTTCTTTGATGGTGTAAAATTTGACCCTGAGAAACCAGAAGAATATTTGAAAAGCTTAAAAATCAAGAAGGTTTAATGAAGCTTTTAGGGACAATCAAATATCTAACATAATTCTAGTTATTAGTGAGATTATTCTCGCTAATAGCAAGGTTTTCTAGGACTGAAGTCCTTACTACAAACTTTAATTTTTTACGCTTGGCTACATAAAGGCAATTGGAGAAAAAAGGTAATGGCAGCTATCCTTGGAAGTCGCAACTTCAGAAAAAATAACCGCAAAAATTTCAATAAATTAGTTTCGCAGAAAATTGTGCCGCCACTGGTAGCATTAGCTATTTTCCTAGCGATTTGGCAACTAGTTTGTTTAACTCCTAACTTTGGTTTACCGGGCCCAATAGAAACATTTTCAGAAACTTGGAACCCGTTTATCATTGATCCATTTTTCGATAATGGTGAAAGTGATAAAGGTTTGGGCTGGCAGATACTTAGTAGTTTGGGAAGAGTCGCTTTAGGCTTTTCGTTAGCAGCAATTGTTGGCATTGCATTGGGGATTTTCGTTGGTGCTAATAAGTTACTCTATAATGCCGTAGATCCTATTTTCCAAGTGTTGCGAACTGTACCGCCTCTAGCATGGCTACCAATTTCTCTGGCAGCATTTCAACAAGCGAATCCTTCAGCTATTTTCGTGATTTTCATTACATCGATTTGGCCGATTGTGATCAACACCACGGTGGGCGTACAACAAATTCCTCAAGACTATGTAAACGTAGCTAGAGTTTTACGTTTGAAAGGACTAAAGTATTTCCTAAAAGTTGTGTTTCCTGCAACTGTTCCTTATATATTCACAGGATTACGCATTGGCATTGGTTTATCTTGGCTAGCAATCGTTGCAGCAGAAATGTTAGTCGGCGGCGTGGGAATTGGCTCATTTATTTGGGATGCCTACAACACAACCACAGAAACTAACTTAAGCGAAATTATCCTCGCACTAATTTATGTCGGTTTAGTCGGATTGATCCTAGATAGAATGGTTGGCTTTATAGCTAGCAAAGTTGTACCAGACTAGGGAATAGGGAATAGGGAATAGGGAATAAATTACTTTCCCAATTACGAATTACGAATTACGAATTAAAAGATGACTACTTTTGTTGAAGTTGACCATATTGACCGTGTATTTGAACTTCCGAATGGCGGGAAATATATTGCTTTAAAAAACATTGATTTGAAAATCCAAGAAGGGGAATTTGTTTCTCTAATTGGCCATTCTGGTTGTGGTAAATCTACTTTACTCAACATCATTGCAGGTTTAGATAGAGCAAGTGTTGGAGGTGTGACATTAGAAGGGCGGGAAGTTAGAGAACCCAGCCCAGATCGGATGGTTGTATTTCAAAACTACTCTTTGCTGCCTTGGTTAACAGTACGGGAAAATATCGCCCTAGCTGTGGATGAAGTGTACAAGGATAAGCCCAAAGGCGATCGCAGAAGCATTATCGAAGAACATATCGATATGGTGGGGCTGCGTCTGGCGGCAAATAAACGTCCTAGCGAGTTATCTGGGGGAATGAAACAACGGGTAGCGATCGCTCGCGCCCTAGCAACTCGTCCCAAGTTATTACTGCTAGATGAACCCTTTGGGGCGTTGGATGCCCTAACACGGGGTAGTTTGCAAGAACAACTGATGAAAATTTGCAACGAACACAACGTTACTTGTGTGATGGTGACACACGACGTAGATGAGGCGCTTTTATTGAGCGATCGCGTTGTCATGCTCACTAATGGCCCAGAAGCTCACATCGGGCAAATTCTCGAAGTGCCGATCCCGCGCCCGCGTCAACGCTTGGAAGTCGTCAAACATCCCAGCTACTACAGTCTGCGGAATGAAATGATTTACTTCCTCAACCAACAAAAGCTGATTAAAAAACGCAAAGCACAGCAGACTTCAGCACCAGTAGCCATATCCCGCAACGGCTTAGAAAAAGTCTATTTAGAAATTGGCTTTATGCCTCTGACTGATGCTGCACCTTTAATCGTTGCTCAAGAAAAAGGCTTCTTTGCCCAGTACGGTTTAGAAAATATCACCCTCACTCGTGCCAATACCTGGAAGGAAATAGCTCAAGGGGTTGTGACTGGCAAATTAGACGCAGCCCAAATGCTGGCGGGAATGCCCTTAGCCCTAACTTTGGGTGCTGGTGGTAAAAAACCAGTTCCTATAATCAATGCCCTAAATATCTCTCGCAATGCGAACGCCATCACCTTAAGCAAAAGATTGTATAGCCAAGGTGTCAGAAATCTGGCTGACTTAAAAACATCAATTAACGCTGCTCCCGACCAAATTCTAACTTTGGGTGTAGCTCACTCTACTTCAATGGTGAACTTAATCCTGCGTTATTGGCTGGCGGCTGGTGGTATCGATCCCGATCGAGATGTCAGCCTAACGGTGATTCCACCAATGGAAATGGTTTCTCAACTCAAAGCCGGAAATATTGACGGTTACTGTGCTGGAGAACCCTGGAATTATCTTGCTGTTCATCAAGACTTAGGCTTTGTTGCCGCCACAGCTTTAGAAATTTGGTCAGGACAGCCGAAAAAAGTTTTGGGAGTGCGAGAAGATTGGGCGCAGAAATATCCAGAAACTTATCTTGCTCTGGTTAAAGCACTGCTAGAAGCTTGTAAATACTGTGACGATTTCCGCAACCGCGAAGAAATTTTAGAAATAATCTGCCGTCCTGAGTACTTAGACATAGATCCTGTCTATGTTCGTCCTGGTTTCGTCGATCGCTACGATCGCGGCGACGGTACAGAACCACAAGAATTCAAAGCATACAACCAGTTTTATCTCAATCAAACCAACTATCCCAACCGCACTGAGATTTTGTGGATGGCCACTCAGCTAGCACGTTGGGGTTTAACACCCTTCCCGAAAAACTGGGTGGAGATAATTGAAAGAGTTTGTCGCACAGATATATTTGGTGCGGCTGCCCGCGAACTCGGCTTACTCGATATCGGAGAAGATGACCCTGTTCACTTATTTGATGGTAAAGTTTTTAACCCATCAGAGCCAATAGAGTATCTCAAAAGCTTGGAAATCAAGCGGCAAATACGTATTGAAGAAGTATTTATTTAGTCATTGGTCATTGGTCATTAGTCGAATGGCACTAAGAAAAACCCAAAAGCTTGTGTCGTCTCGTTCCCAGCCTCCAGGCTGGGAATGTATTTAAAAGAGGCTCTGCCTCAATTCAAGCTACTGGAGGCGGAGCCTCCCAGAATGGATTCCCAGCCTCCAGGCTTGTTCCAGTCAGAACAAGGGCTGTATCTTTTCTTAGTGCCATTCGGTCATTAGTCATTAGTCATTGGTGACTGACAAAGAACAAATAACAAACTACTCATAGATAAACTCACGATGCAAATAGTAAACAGCAAAACCCAAACTAATAAACTACAAACGAAAAAAGCAGAAGATTTTTTGGTGATTGAAGGCGTAAGCAAGATTTATCCAACTTCTGAAGGCCCTTATACCGTACTGGATGGAGTTGACCTGAAAGTGCGTGAGGGCGAATTTGTTTGCATAATCGGTCACTCTGGCTGCGGCAAATCAACTCTGCTCAACATGGTTTCCGGGTTTAACACTCCCACCGATGGTATTGTTCTGCTGCAAGACAAACCCATCACCGAACCAGGCCCAGACCGGATGATGGTATTCCAAAATTATTGTCTACTGCCTTGGCTGAGTGTCTTTGATAACGTTTATCTGGCTGTTGATTCGGTGTTTCCTAAAAAACCCCAGGCTGAAAAACGGGCGATCGTCAGAGAACATTTAGCAATGGTGGGACTCACAGAAGCGGCTGACAAGAAACCCAATCAGCTTTCTGGTGGGATGAAACAGCGAGTTGCGATCGCTCGTGCCCTTTCCATCCGTCCCCAAGTCTTGATTCTCGATGAACCCTTTGGGGCGTTAGATGCAATCACAAAAGAAGAATTACAAGAAGAACTCCTGCAAATCTGGCGTGAACATCAAGTCACCGTACTCATGATTACTCATGACATCGATGAAGCGCTTTTCCTCGCAGACAGAGTTGTGATGATGACTAACGGCCCATCTGCTCACATTGGCGAAATCCTGAATATTCCCTTCTCCCGCCCCCGCAATCGTCGCCGCATCATGGAAGACCCAGAATACTACAACCTGCGAAACTACGCTCTAGACTTCCTCTTCCGCCGATTTGCTCACGCTGACGAGTAATTACCGCTTCGCGGAGTCATTTGTCATTTGTCATTGGTCATTGGTCATTGGTCATTGGTCAGGAATTATTCTCCTCTGCCCCCCTGCTCCCCTACCGTCCTCTTCAATTAGGAAGATTGCAATGCTTAAAGGATTATTTTCATTCAGCGATCGCTACCGCATCTTACATCAAACTTGGTTTGCTTTCTTTCTCACCTTTGTCTGTTGGTTTAACTTTGCTCCCTTCGCTACAACTATTGGCAAAGAACTCAGTTTAGCGCCTGAGCAAATCAAAACTTTGGGCATTTGTAACCTCGCCCTTACAATCCCTGCACGGCTAATTATTGGGATGCTTCTGGATCGTTTCGGCCCCAGAATCACCTATTCAATGCTGCTAATGTTTGCGGTTGTCCCTTGTTTAGCAACAGCACTAGCGCAAGATTTTAATCAACTAGTCATCAGTCGTTTGCTGATGGGAATTGTCGGATCTGGGTTTGTCGTCGGTATTCGCATGGTGGCGGAATGGTTCCAGCCGAAGGAGATGGGAATTGCTCAAGGCATTTATGGCGGTTGGGGCAACTTTGGGGCTTTTGGGGCGGAGTTTGCTTTGCCGATACTTGCAGTTTCTACTAGCTTTTTTGCTGGTGGTGCTTCTAACTGGCGATTTGCGATCGCACTTACAGGGATCATTGCTGCTATTTACGGCGTAATTTATTACAACAGCGTTCAAGATACACCCACAGGCAAAGTCTACAAGAAGCCTAAGAAAAATGGTTCTCTAGAAGTGACCAGCGTTAAAAGCTTCTGGGCGCTGATTATCTCAAATTTTGGTTTGATTTTCGCTTTAGGTTTATTAGCTTGGCGCTTGGAACAAAAGAACATTCACTTCTTGACTTTGAGTCAAATGTATGTAGCTTGGTTGCTATTAGCAGGATTGTTTGCTTACCAAAGTTACCAAGCTTGGCAAGTAAACCGAGAACTTCTAAGTGGTAAAAAAACTTACGCTCCATCGGAACGCTTTCAATTTGGTCAAGTAGCTTTACTAGAATTCACTTACATAACTAACTTTGGCAGCGAATTGGCAGTTGTTTCTATGCTCCCGGCATTCTTTGAAAAAACTTTTGCTTTAGAGCATGTTGTCGCTGGGATGATTGCTGCTACCTATCCGTTCTTAAATTTAGTTTCTCGTCCCAGTGGTGGCTTAATTTCTGATAAATTTAGCTCCCGTAAATGGACAATGACAATTATTAGTATTGGTATTGGTTTTAGTTATTTGACGGCACATTTTATTAATAGTAGCTGGCCGATTCCGCTAGCGATCGCAGTTACAATGTTTGCCGCTTACTTTGCCCAAGCTGGCTGCGGTGCAACCTACAGCATCGTACCCATGATTAAGAAGGAAGCCACTGGACAAATTGCTGGAAATGTGGGAGCTTACGGGAATTTTGGTGGCGTAGTTTACCTAACAATTTTTAGCTTAACCGACGCTCCAACGCTATTTACCACGATGGGTTTAGCTGCTTTAGTCTGTGCTTTTATGTGTGCCTTCTTCCTCAAAGAACCCAAAGGTTCCTTTGCTGCTGCTTATGAAGGCGAAGCACCAGAAACCGCAACTAAAAACCCTAACTTTTTAGCAGAAGAATAGACTTATCTTGCAAATAGAAAGGAAAAATAAATTCTTATAGTTCGTAGCACAATACGGTTCGGTTAAGACAAGAGACGCGATAAATCGCCGTCTCAGTTTTCCCCCCTGCCCCCCTGCTCCCCTGCCTCTTTTCACCCCTCAATTCACCACGATTTTACGCAAAGCTGTATTAACTTGCGCTTTTCAAACAGTCGCTACATCTGAGGTTGCAAAATCAAAACAACAAAATAATACAACCGCCATGAGTGAATTTACCAAAACCCTTTGTCCTTACTGTGGTGTTGGCTGTGGTTTAGAAGTTTCACCTCCAGCCCAACATAACAAAGCAACTAATCGAGATAACCAAGGTAATCCAATTTGGCGAGTGCGAGGCGATAAAGCCCATCCATCCAGTCAAGGAATGGTTTGCGTCAAAGGTGCAACGATCGCAGAATCTTTAGATAAAAATAGATTACATTACCCAATGGTGCGAGACTCTTTAGATCAAGAGTTTCGCCGCGTTAGTTGGGATGAAGCTTTTAATCTCATCACCCAGCGCATTCAAACAGTGCGCTTCACCCAAGGGCCAGAAGCCTTATGTATGTACGGTTCCGGTCAGTTTCAAACTGAGGATTATTACATAGCCCAGAAACTCATGAAAGGCTGTCTGGGTACTAATAATTTTGATGCTAACTCACGTTTGTGTATGTCTAGTGCTGTGTCTGGCTATATTCAAAGCTTTGGCTCAGATGGCCCGCCTTGCTGTTACGAAGACCTGGAGTTAACCGACTGTGCATTTTTAATTGGCACTAATACGGCTGAATGTCATCCCATCGTTTTTAACCGACTGGAGAAGTATCACAAAAAAAACCGCAAAGTCAAGATGATTGTGGTTGATCCCCGTCGCACGCCAACCGCAGAAGCCGCTGACTTGCATTTAGCCATTCGTCCCGGTACAGATATCGACCTGTTGAACGGTATCGCTCATTTGTTAATGCGCTGGGACTACATCGACACCATGTTCATGGAGGACTGCACTAGCAACTTTCCGGCTTATGCGGAAGTGATTCGCCACTATCCCCCAGAAATAGTAGCTCATCGATGTGGAATCAGCATTGAAGATTTAGAAACAGCAGCTCGCTATTGGGGGGAATCGAAGCGGGTACTGTCTTTATGGTCAATGGGTGTGAATCAATCCTCGGAAGGAACAGCCAAGGTAAGAACGATCATTAACCTGCACCTGATGACTGCACAGATTGGCAAACCTGGCGCTGGCCCTTTTTCCCTCACTGGTCAGCCAAACGCAATGGGAGGAAGGGAAGCCGGAGGTTTAGCGCATTTATTACCAGGTTATCGGGTGGTGAAAAATCCCCAGCACCGCGCAGAAGTTGAGGATTTTTGGGGACTTAAGCCGGGACAGATTTCGCCCAATCCCGGTTTGACTGCTTGGGACATGATTACTGGGTTGGAAAATGATGCTGTAGGGTTACTGTGGATTGCGGCTACTAATCCAGCTGTAAGTATGCCAGATTTAGAGCGAACGAAAAAGGCGTTATTGCGATCGCCTTTTACTATTTACCAAGACGCCTATTATCCTACAGAAACCTCTGCTTACGCTCACGTTTTGCTACCAGCAGCCCAGTGGGGTGAAAAAACTGGTGTAATGACAAACTCTGAACGAGTGGTAACTCTGTGTCAAGCATTTCGCCAACCGCCAAGAGAAGCAAAAGCAGATTGGGAAATTTTCGCTGAAGTTGGACGTAGATTAGGTTTTGAAAAAGAATTTGCCTTTGCTAACTCTGCTGAAGTTTACGCTGAGTTTGTCAAACTAACTAAAACTCGCCCCTGCGAGATGACGGGTATCAGTCACGCGCAATTACAATCAGAAGGCCCGACTCAATGGCCTCACCCAGAAGAGAGCAGGGGGAGCAGAGGAGCAGGGGAAGCAGGGGGAGAAACTTCAGGAAAGCGATTATATACTGATTTGCGCTTTCACACCCCTGACGGACGCGCTCGATTTGGGGCATATTACTCAAAGGGATTGGCAGAACCACCAGACCCAGATTATCCGTTTGTACTAACTAATGGGCGACTTTACGGACACTGGCATACGCAGACACGCACCGGGCGGATTGAAAAAATTTGCAAAATGCATCCCGAACCATTTATCGAAATTCATCCCCGTGATGCTGCTAAGTTAGGTATTGTAGATAATCAGAGTGTAGAAGTGCGATCGCGTCGGGGTAAAGCGAAGTTTCCTGCTAAAGTCACAAAAGCGATCGCGCCTGGTACAGTTTTTGTCCCCATGCACTGGGGTTCGCTATGGGCAGACAATGCCGAAGCCAACGCCCTCACCCATCCAGAATCTTGCCCCGATTCACTGCAACCAGAATTAAAAGCCTGTGCGGTACAGTTAATACCAATTTCTGTGGAAGTTACAATCAAAAATCATCAACTCCAATCCTCACAATGGTAAGCTGTTAAGTGTAGCTCTAAAGTAGTAATTTAAAATCAGAAATAAGCTATTTTGTCAATCATCAATATTCAATAGTTATTATTGTTTTTTATGAGTCTCTAATTTTGACTGTTACCAATTACCATATCTAAAGAGGCTAAATCTATAGTTAATAGAGATTTGACTAGTATCTATTTTAGCGATGGATAAAGAAAAAACCAGATAAAGAACTTATAAAGCATTGGTAAAACATCTTTCTTTTAATCCTCTAGATTTATCTATAGGATTTTCTTTTATTTTAGAATCGGGTGCAGCATTATGAAAAAGCTAGTGAGGCGAATTTTAGGAGCTACCAAAGATGAGAACTTCATGCACTTTATTGAAAACATAGAAGTGCTAGTTTCTAAAGCTCTATCTCTATTCATGGTAGTTGTAATTTTTGTAGCGATCGCAGATTTGGGATTCTTTATTTTTAAAGAGTTATTTACAGCGCCTTATGGTAAGTTTAACACAACGTTATATAAAATTTTCGGTTTATTTTTAAATATTTTAATTGCTTTAGAAATCTTAGAAAATATTACGGCATATTTGCGAAAACACGTTTTTCAGGTTGAATTAGTTATTGTTACTTCTTTAATAGCAGTTGCCAGAAAAATTATTATTCTTGACTTAGAGAAAGTTGGAGGTATTGATATAATTGGTTTAGGGATAGCTATTCTTGCCTTATCAATTAGTTATTTAATAATTCGTCTCAGTAATTCCAAAGACGCAAATTAAAATAATTCGTAATTCGTAATTCGTAATTCGTAATGGGGATTTAGACCTAGCCACAAAACTTACTGCTTTTCCCATTCCCCATTCCCCATTCCCCATTCCCCATTCCCCATTCCCCATCAACTTTAGGTTTGCCGAACAATGACAGATTTCTTTCAATTTGAAGCAGACTTTGTTGATTCCCTGCGTTGCATTCCTATGCAGGTGCGTTGCAAATTAGATACTTGTGGCATCAAGCTAAAATTGCCTGATTGGAATCAAATGACTACAGCCGAGCGTCAAGCTTTAGCCGAATTACCTTGCACTACAGAAACGGAAATTCATTCTTACCGCGAACATATCCAGCAGTTGATTTTACAACGCACAGGTATACCAGCGAAAAAATTGCCTATTGAGCCTCATCCCGCATGGCTAGACTCTGCTAATGTACCACCTAGCGTTCAAGAAAAAGCTCAAGAAATAGGTGTAACCCTGACACAGCAACATTGGGCAGCTTTAACGCCTTTACAGCGTTTTGCCTTGATTAAACTCAGCCAGCCAGGACATGAAAATAAGAACTTTCCCAGAGCGATCGCAGAATTTCATCTGCTTTAACGTTTTTGTCTGGAAACGTGACTCAATTGCTCTCGTAAATCTGCCCATGTAATGCCTTCTAGGCTGGGTAAGACAACATGAGCGGCTCCAACTCGTTCAACGGGGCCAAGTCCTACTGCCCACATCCCAGCGGCGAGAGCTGCCTCAATGCCCGCAGCGGCATCTTCTACAACCACAGATTGCTCTGGTTCGATTCCTAGCTGCTTGGCTGCGTATAGAAATAGGTCGGGTGCTGGCTTTGGTTCTTGCACACTATAACCATCAGCGATCGCATCTATTTTGTCAGCAATGCCCAATCGCTCGATCACAGTCTGGGCATTTTTACTAGCTGAACCAATACCGATTTTAATCCCAGCTTGCCGCAGTTCATCCAAAAGGGCGATCGCACCTGGCAACAAATCCTGGGGTGTCATATTTTGAATCAATTCCACATAGTAGCGATTCTTGCGCTCCATCATCTCCTGGATTTGTGCTTCCGAATACGGTTTATCTCCAAGAATTAGCATCAGAGAAGCACGACGGGATACCCCGCGCAGCGCTTCGTTAGCCTCCCGATCAAACGGTATACCCTCTTCATCCGCGAGCTTTTTCCAAGCTAAATAGTGAAGTTCTGCTGTATCTGTTAGTACACCATCTAGATCGAAAATAAATCCTTGGATGTTGGAAGATTGAAGATTGGGGATTGGGGATTGGGGATTGGAGATTGGGAATTGGGGATTGGTTATCTCCGTTGTATCCTTCTCCCCATGCCCCATG
>NZ_JAWJTF010000061.1:0-37965 GCF_048836525.1 Nostoc sp. CALU 546 | reverse complement strand
ATGCCCCATGCCCAATCCCCCATGCAAATCAAAATCGTGCCATTGCCCGCGCCAGTGCAGTTTAAACTTCAAGCGCGTCCAGCCTGGGGGCAGATGGGGGTTGGCTACGGGCCCTTTTTCGGTTAATTGAATGCCGCCGAACCCAAAAATTACAGCTTGCCAAATGCCACCAGCACTAGCGCCGTGAATTCCATCATTGGTGTTACCTCGGTTATCTTCAAGATCCACCATCAATGCCCGGATAAACAGTTCGTAAGCTTCGATTGATTTGCTCAAATCTGAAGCTAAGATGGCGTGAACTGCCGGGCCAAGGGACGAACCATAGGTAATATCCGTGCGGGGTGCATAGTAGTCCCAGTTGGTCTGCAATGCTTTTTCGCTATAAGGAAAATCTGCTGATTCCCGCATTAAATAAAGCAGCATCAAGACATCTGGCTGCTTGATTACTTGATATTTGTTGATTCTGTCAACACCCAAGATAGCTTGCATGGAGCGATCGCGCCCTTCATAATCTGCTAAATCGATATCTTCCGATTGAAAAAAGCCCTCGTACTGCTCAATTAATCCTGTTAATGGGTCATGGAGAAACAATATTTTGGCGATGATATCTTGCCAGTGCGTTCGCTTTTGGGAGGTGAGTTTTAGTTTCTGTTCTAGTTCAGTCGCTCGTTCGGGGAATTTGTCAGTCAACCAATCATAAACTGCGATCGCTTTCTCTAAATGCCATTGCGCCATCCGGTTTGTAAAGGCGTTGTTGTGGACTAATTCATGGTATTCATCCGCTCCAATTACTCCCCGAATTTCGTATTGTTCACGTTCAGGATTGAATTCGACTCGGCTATCCCAAAAAATAGCGGCATCCAAAATCACCTCTGCGCCGACCTTTTGCATCCAGTCATCATCACCAGTGGCTTGCCAGTAGTTCCAAATGGCGTAAGGTATATCTGCATTGATATGAATTTCGCGATCGCGGCACCAAATCCGCACGTCTTCACCATAAAAATTACTTTCGAGTGCCCAACGTGGTGTGACTTCATCTCCGGTACCAGCACTTTCCCAGGCAAACATTGCCCCTTTATATCCGTAATGGGCTGCTTTGCGTCTAGCTCCTGGTAAGGTGTGCCAGCGATAACTGAGTAAATTACGAGCGATCGCTGGTTGGGTAAACAGAAACAAGGGCAGCATAAAAATTTCTGTATCCCAAAAAATATGACCGCGATAGCCAAACCCCGAAAGAGTTTTCGCCGGAATACTCACCCGATCATCATGGCGTGGAGCCGCAATCAGCAGTTGAAATAGGTTGTAGCGAACAGCAAAAGTAGCTGTGCTATCCCCCTCAATGAGGATGTCACTTTGCTGCCAAACCTCATCCCACCCTTGCTCATTGGCTTTTAATAAGGTTGCGTAGTCTGGGAGGTGCGCGAGTTTTTCTTGAGCGGCTAGGACTGGTGTTTCCACCTCCCGCGAGGTAAAAACTGTCACTAGTTTTTCTACTGTTACAGTCTGTTGTGCTTTACCCAAGAAGGTCGTGGTCAAGGTTGGATAACCAGGTGCGGTACTGACTTGCAAAGATGCTTCAGTGCCCGATATTTTCATCTTAGCTGCCATACAGAGTTCAATTCGGGAACTGCGGGTGCGGCGTTGCAACCAGATTCCTTGGTCGATCTTGCCTTGATCTAGTCCTTCCCAGTGATTAAAACCCTGATTTTCTGGATAGCCATTGATACTAGCTTGAACTTCAATTAACCCATCAAAATCTACAGGCGTTAAATGGCAGCGTAGCGCCAACACGTGCGGATCTGCAAGACTAGCAAAGCGTTCAAAGCCGATGTCTATAGTGTTTCCACTAGGAGAGCGCCAACGCAGAGAACGGCTGAGAAGTCCCTGACGTAAATCAAGCTGGCGATCGTAGCGCAATATTTCACCTTGATCGAGACGGAAGCGATCGCCATTCACAATCACGATCAAGGGTAGCCAGTCAGGGCAATTTACCAGTTCAGTGTAAACCACCGGCACATCGTCGTAGACACCGTGGATAAAAGTAGCTGGCAATGCATGAGGATAACCTTCCTCAAAACAGCCCCTTGTTCCCAGATATCCATTGCCAATTGTAAAGACGGTTTCTTTAGAGTGCAATTGCTCAGGGTCAAACTGGGTTTCGATTAATATCCAATCTGTGTAGATAAAATGGCGAGAACGACCTTTTGTGTGCATAAGTTGGGGAGTAGGGAATGGGGAATGGGGAATGGGGACTGGGGACTGGGAAATGGGGATTGGGGACTGGGGAATAGGAATTTTGAGCTAGATGAACGAGTCTTTGAGGTGGATGAACGAGTCTTTGAGCTAGATGAACGAGTCTTTGAGGTGGATGAACGAGTCTTTGAGGTGGATGAACGAGTCTTTGAGGTGGATGAACGAGTATCTGAGGTGGATGAATGAGTATCTGAGGTGGATGAATGAGTATCTGAGGTGGATGAATGAGTATCTGAGGTGGATGAACGAGTATCTGAGGTGGATGAATGAGTATCTGAGGTGGATGAATGAGTCTTTGAGGTGGATAAATCCAGTCCCCAGTTCCTAGTCCCCAGTCCCCAGTCGCTCACCCAGCCTTATGTTTTTCCAAAATCTTTTCGACTCTGGGCTTATAAATGAGATGAAATAAGGTTTCCATATACCGATCTCTGGCTTCGTTATTTTCGGGAGCAACAAAGTTCCAAAAACTAAACATTTTAGCAAGTAGTAATAATTGATTGCTATGTAAATGCCAATTATATTTGTGATGAATTCGCTGACTCATCCATTCTGAAACTTCGTGCCAGTATTCACCATGAGCCTCGCATTTTTCAAGGAAATCTAAAATTTGATTTGCTGTTTCTTCTAAGTTCGTCGGATTAATATTAAATCCGTTTTCTTGGTTTTCGATAATTTCTAAAGAACCGCCAAATTGAGTAGTGAAAGTTGGCAAGCCGGAAATCATCGCTTCTAAAATACTCCGTCCGAAGGATTCAAAGCGGGCAAAATGGACATAAATTCCCTGAGCATCTGCAACTACTCGGTAGGCTTCGCCGAGTTCGCTGCTAGGGATACGCATTCCCAACCAGCGAATCTTGCCATAAAGATTATATTGATCAATAACGTTGTAGAGTTTTTGAATTTCTTCTGCTTCTTCTTTGTTTATAGCTTCATGTGGATGTAGTTTACTGCTTAAAAGAATCAGGTTACAATGCTCTTGCAACGCCTGACTTTTACCAAAACATTCAGCTAAACCAGTGAGATTTTTGATTGAAGTAATAGTATCAACGGCAAATATTGGTCGCTTATTAGGGTAATCTAAATGACCAAATATTTGGGGGTCTTCGCGGCTAAAGAGTAAGTCGTGGATTTGCTTAACAAGGTGAAAATCTCGGTTTTCTTTTTGACTATAGGGAAAGAAAATATCTTCATTTACTCCCGGCGGCACTAAGTTAAATTTAGGACTAAACAAATCAATGCCATCAACCACATGATACAACTGTGGCATTGTAAAGCATTTATACGACTCGTATTGACCTACAGTATCAGGTGTGCCGACAATTTCTTGATAAGATGATGTGATGATAAAGTCGGCTGCATTCATGCTAATCAAATCAGCGGTGAATTGTGCCGAGAAATGATATTTTTCTTCTAAATCTTGCCAATATAAATTGCTAAATAGATATTTAGGTTTTTCTAAGGAATGGGCAATGTTGCACTGGGTGACTTTCATCCGGCGAGATAAAAGAAAGGCTACTAAATTGCCGTCGCTGTAGTTACCAATAATAAGATTAGGTTTGACTTTAAATTGAGCTAGTAATTCTTTTTCTGCATCTAGAGCAAATTGTTCTAAATAAGGCCAAATCTCAAATTTAGAAATCCAATTATTCGTGATTTCTGGATTGAATTCACCAAAAGGAACGCGCAATATCCAAGCATTTTCAGTATCTTCAACTTTTTCTAAGTGCAGATTACAAAATGTCCCTTCACAGTTAGGAATTAGCCGAGTGAGAATAATTACATGGGGTTTAATGCCTAACTGGTCGAGTCCAGCGAGTTTGATTTGTTCACACAGTTCGTTTTCTAAGCTGCGAGCTTGTTCGAGAACGTAGATAACTTGACCGAGTGTTTCATCTCTTCCCAAAACATCTTGCTGTCCAACCCAGCCGTGGATGGAAACAAGGACGACGCGAAAGACGGCGGGGACGCGGGCTACAAATGTTTCTAAAATGCCGGGTTCTGGGGAGTAAATGAGCCGATCGAGGAGTTCTAAGGTTTCGGAGACTCGCGCCGCAGTGTTACCCCAACCTGGCTCAAAACCGAGTTCTTGGAGTTCAAAGCGGAAATTTTCATAAGGTTCATCAGGCGATCGCTCACTCAGCAATTTGAGGGCTGGCTTAATTTGTTTGGCTAACTGAATACCAGAGGGAATGCGATCGCTCAACAATAGGCGAATACCATCGTATTGCAGCCCATGTAACGCTTGAAATAACATTTCTACCCAATATTGGGGGTCAGTCAACAATTGACTGCACAGGTAACGGTTGAGGAATGCTAAACCTTGACCTATATTTCTGGGGTCGTCGATTCTTGGCGAACCTTCATAGAAGGGGTGAAGGTCGATTTCGAGGATGTGGGGTTGGTAACGGTTAACTGAGCGATCTCTCACATCTAACAGCGCTTGAGGCGTCATTTGCTCAAACCGACTCAAATCGGCTGTCAGTTGCCAAACTTCTTGGTTAGCAATTGTGGGTCGAATCACAAACCAAGTACTTTCCTCTTCGAGAATTATTTCGTGGGTGTACTGTATCAGTTTGCCAACAGAAGAAGAGTAGTAAAAATAGGCTGGCTTTTGGGATTGATGACAGTAGTCAGCAAAAGCTTGCAAAATCTCATTTCTCAGGAAGTAACACTTACCTGAAGAACTCAACGTATAAATTAACTGATGTAGAGCAGCTTTTTCATCACCGTTGAAAACAGCTTGAACTAGTTCATACATGATGACGAATCCTAGAAATTTAGCTAGGTAATAACCTCATATTTCTTTCCAGTCTCCGGTTCTGTGAGGTACATCTCCCCCACGATTCTAAATAACTGTAAAAATCTTTACGTCTAGCTCTGGTATGAAACTCTGTAAGTCTATAGTATTAGAGGTTGAAAGAGGGACTTTAAAACAATTCGCACAATTCGCACAATTCGCAATTATGTTATTATCTCGTTCCCATGCTCTGCATGGGAATGGGCTATTAGAGGCTCTGCCTCTAGTCAGACATTGAGTCAGAGACTCAATGAATGCATTCCCAGTCGGAGACTAGGAACGAGATAAGCTAGGTTTTTAGGACTTGTGTGTACACCGTAGCCTTTTTAAGGGAGGTTAGAGGTTGTTTTAAAAGTATTTTGGTGTGATTTTAGACACGTTTAGATCCCCCCTAACCCCCCTTAAAAAGGGGGGAACCGGAATCAAAGTCCCCCTTTTTAAGGGGGATTTAGGGGGATCTAAAACCTTTTGTTACCGACAAGAGGACTTTTAAAACATCCTCTTAGGGGGGATCTAAAAGTGCCTAAAGTCACAGCGAAACACTTGTTAATTCAACCTTTTAGAGGATTGGAGATTGGGCATTGGGTATTGCACTAAAAAGGTAGTTATTGAACAGGGAGGAAGTTTTAGCAAGTCTTTCCCCAATGCCCAAATTTAAAAAACTGCCAAATTGGCTGGAGTGGCAGCAAAGACAGATTATTCTATGTATATAAGTTAGTTCTCAATCAGGCATAAAACACTATTCCCGATTAAGCAATACAGCAAAATTTGAGCGATACCTTCGGTGGGCTACGCCAACGCCAGTAGAACATCACCCCATAAATAAATTAAATCCAGCCAGTTTTAGCATAAACAAACTAAATGTAAGCAGATTAGAGACTAGTCAAATAGTCACTGCCAAAATTATCATCCGTCGTCGTTGTATTGCAGATATATTGCTCAAGCCAATTCAGAAAACAGAATATGGTGGAATAAACTGATACACCTCGATTTAGATAACTTACATCAGGGTTAGCTATGAACTACCACATTTCTTCTTCTCAGAAAAATTTTCACAAAGCCATTAGTCCAGAACAATTAGAGCAAGTTATGGAAGCCATTACCGATGGACGATATTCATGGGCTTGTGTACTGATTTTGCGTTTCGTTGGTTACAATCCACTCCACTTTATTCCCCAACGAACTTACAGCCGTTTAATGAAAGACAATAGCCAGTTATGATGTCTTGCTGGATGCAATCGTCATCACCACTCACAATTAATCCCCACCTTGTTATACCCATTCAATTAATGATTGCAACACATCCTTTGGTTTTTTCAAATTGGTATTAGTACATTGTTCGCGTTAGCATCTTGCAGAGAAGGTGGGGATTTCCGCAATCCTTGAAACTCAAAAATTACGAATTAAGTTAGCGCAGGGTTAGTGATATAGAAGCATCATTACGAATTACGAATTACGAATTACTTATATTAAACCTAAGCTAATAATTTTTTCTAGTGCTTTTTCAAATGTTATGCCCTGTTTGATGGCGATATACAACAATACTATTGCGGCTGAACGAATTGAATTATCACAATGTATCAGAATTGGTTTGGGTAATTCAATGATGGTCTGATATATCTGGAGCGTAGCTTGATGATTAATATCTTCAGATTTAGTTGGGAGATTAACGTAGTACAATCCCAAAAGCTCAGTCTTCTCCTGTTCATCAACCAGTAAGCCTGTTTCGTCGGGCAAGCGTAGATTAAGTACAGATTTATAACCCTCATCAGCTATTTGTTTTAGCTGATCTAATGTAATTTGCCCTGCGATCGCTAACTCATCATTAATTTTCCTAACAATATTCATCAGCCGGATTAACCCCATTTTACCGACGTTGCCCATATCTTAATCTTAGGAAAACAATTTGAGGAACTTGTGAGGGATTTGTCATTTGTCATTTGTCATTGGGCATTGGGCATTGGGTAAAACAGTTCCGAGTAAAGAAGTGAGATTTCCCACTCAGCACTACCCACTACCCTCTGAATAGATTGTGTAAACTGCTCAATAATTCTCTGGCGGTATAGGGTTTTGATAAAACTGCTTGCACATTAGCATCAGTGGCTTGGGCAAACACCTCCATTGAGTTCAGTCCGCTACAGGCAATAATTTGAACCTGGCTGTTCATTTTTTTCAAGGTGCGAATAGCGGTAATTCCGTCCATCTCCGGCATCATTATATCCATCAATACAGCATTGATTTGATGCTTGTGTTGGGCATAAAGTGCGATCGCCTCTATGCCATTACTGGCAGCCAGTATCTTATAGTTATGGTTTTCTAAGATGATTGTGGCAATCTCCCGAATTTGTGCTTCATCATCTACCACTAAAATCAATTCTCCTTGTCCTGGGAGCAGTTCCATCTCTTCTATCTTGAACTCTGGGGTTGCTTCCACAGCTGGTAAGAACAGGTTAAATTTGCTGCCTTTACCAACATTGCTAGACACTTTGATAAAACCATCGTGGCTTTTAATAATACCCAGCGCTGTTGAAAGGCCGAGTCCTGTACCTGCATTGACTTCTTTGGTGGTGAAAAATGGCTCAAAAATTCTATCTAATATTTTTGGTGATATGCCAATTCCGTTATCGACAACGGTAATCACAATGTAATGCCCGACTTTGGCATCGAGATTCATTCTGGCATAAGCTTCATCAATAAACTTATTTTCCGCAGAAATTGTGATGTTACCGCCATCTGGCAAAGCATCGCGGGCATTTACTACCAGATTCATCAGCACTTGATGCAGTTGTGTGGTGTCCCCAGCGATCGCCCAAATGTCTTCTGGAATAACTGTGGAAAATTCAATCGATTTGGGAAATGCCTGTTGAGCAATTTGGATAATTTCTGAAATCAGGTACTCGATTTGGATAATTGTCCGCTCTCCTTTATATCCTCGCGCAAAAGACAAGACTTGCTTTACTAAAGCTGCTCCGCGTCTAGCGTTGCTTTCTACAAGTGCCAGCAGTTGCCCAGAACGCTCCTGATCTTGAAAAAATTGTCCCTGTACCAATTGAGCCGCGGCCAAAATTGGTGTCAATATATTGTTCAAGTCGTGGGCAATACCACCTGCAAGGGTACCAAGGCTTTCCAATCGCTGGGTACGAAAAAACTGTTCTTCGAGTTGTTTCTTTTGGGTGATATCAGTGTCAACAGTCAGGATAGATTTGGGTTCTCCCGCAGCATCGCGCATCAATGTCCAGCGGCTTTCCACAATAATTTTTTGACCGGATTTTGTAATTTTATGTAACTCACCTTGCCACGAGCCACTCTCAATTACGCTTTTTAGCGGTTCTTCTAGTTGCTGCTGAGTTCCTGCTGGATATAAAATCTCCCGGATATCTTTTCCTATAACCTCTGTAGACAGCCAACCGTACATCCGCTCTGCACCTTGATTCCAGAATAAGATTTGAGACTGGAAATCTCGAACCAAGATGGCATCGGTGGCGATATCAAGTAGAGCGGCTTGTTCAAAGATTTTTTGTTCCGCTAGCTTGCGCTCTGTGATATCCCGATTTGTGCCGATCATCCGAATCGGCTGACCAAGTTCGTTATAGTAGACTTGACCTTTGCAGTTTAACCAGTGCAAACTGCCGTCGGGCCAGATAACTCGATACTCTGTAGATCCCTTTCCTTGCTCAATCATGCGAGCGATATTCGCAGCCACAGATTCGCGGTCTTCTGGATAGATGAAATTGAAATAGTCTTCAAAGGTTGGACACAAGGTGTTGCTCGGCAGACCATAAAGTGGCCCCATATTGGCAGACCAAATACAAGTATTGGCGATCAGGTTCCGATCCCAGATGCCCATTTGGGCTGCTTCGGTAGCTAAACTCAATCGCGCTTCACTTTCTCGTAGTGACTCTTCGGACAGTTTGCGCTCAGTGATATCTTCGGCGATGCCACCATAGTGCTGAACTTTTCCTTGGTGATCATAGATAGCAAAGCCTCGATCCCAGATCCAGCGCATCGATCCATCAGGTCGCAAAATTCGATATTCTATTGAAACCGACTCACTAATGAGCTGTTGCTTTGCTGTAATGGTTAAGCGATCGCGATCGTCTGGATGAATGGTGTCTATCCATAACTCAGGTTGCTCCAATAGATTTTGGCAAGAGCGACCCCAAATCTTCTCATAAGCAGGACTAACGTACAAGGTTCGGAATGAATCTGTGCTGGCAATCCAGATAACTGCGTGGGTATTTTCGGCAAAAGTGCGAAATTTCTCCTCGCTCTGGCGCAGTGACTCTTCGGACAGTTTACGCTCTGTGATATCTTCGGCAATGCCACCATAATAGTTAATTTTTCCTTGGTCATCATAGACAGCAAAGCCCCGATTCCAAATCCAGCGCACTGATCCATCGGGTCGCAAAATCCGATATTCTGCTGAAATGGATTTACTACCACTAAGCAGTTGCTCGATTGATTGGGTGGCGCGATCGCGATCGTCTGGATGAATGGTGTCTATCCAGGAGTCTGGCTGCTCAAATAAATGCTGGGAAGAACGACCCCAAATCTTCTCATAAGCAGGACTAATGTACAAAGGATGAAATGAATCTGCGCTACCAATCCAGATCATTGCGTGGGTGTGTTCGGCAAAACTGCGAAATTTCTCCTCACTTTGGCGCAGTGCTGCTTCGGCAAGTTGGCGTTCGTGTAGCGCGGCTTGCTGTTCGGTAATATCTCTACCTACCCCTTGAATTTCAACAATCTCTCCTTTTTCATCACGAATTGCGATCGCATTCCATTGAAACCAGCGAATACCATTGACGGTAAATGCACGTCGCTCACGATTAGTCAAGGGATGGAATGAAGATTCTAAAATTGCCATATCTTCCATCGCTTTAGGCAAGTCTTCTGGATAAATAAACTGGAAAAATGACTGGCCACAAAACTCATCTTCTTTCCAGCCGAAGGTTTGACAAGCGGTTATGTTGGCAAAGGTAATCTGTCCTTGCAAATTAAGGCGAATAATTATATCAGTTTGACTTTCCACTAGTTGGCGATATAAATGTTCGCTCCGTCGCAATGCAACTTCTGCGCGTTGGCGTTCGGCAATTTCTTGTTGCAACAGAACATTGGATATCACAAGTTCTGCTGTCCGTTCCGCCACTCGTTTTTCTAACTCCTCGTAAGATTGGCGCAGTGCTTCCTTTGCCTGTTGGCGATCGCTAATATTGCAAATTAACCAGCGCCAACCAACAAGATCCCCCTCTGAATCGTAAATAGCAGCGGCTCTAATGCTAGCTGGGAAAATTCTACCTCCCCGTGGTTTTAGGTAAACTTCCCATTCCTGTATCTGCTGCCAATTATTCAGTCGGGTAGTAAAAGTCTGGTGATCTTGGCGAGTAATAAATAAAATTAATGGTTTGTTGACTAAATATTTTTGGCGAACAGCCAGCAACTTTGCTGCTGCTCGGTTAGCCTCTTGGATAATACCTACGGCATCAGTTACCAAGTAACCATCTGGAGCAAATTCAAACAAATCTTGGTAACGCTCTCGTTCCAATTCTATTTGCTCACGGGCAACGGCCAACTCTTCGTTTTGTTCGCGCAACTCTTCTTCCACTACCTGAAGTTCTTCAAGAGCTTGCTGAAGTTCCTGATTAACTTCCATGATTTCAGCCGATTGTGCCTCAACCCATAGTTTTAAGTTATTTTGAGTTTGGCAGCGGACTTGCTCTATCTCAATTGGCTGATTAACCGACTGGAATTCATCTGTGGGTTTTTGTAAAAATTGCTGTAAGCCGTCAACTACCCCAACCATTTTGATTAGGTCAAAGGCTTGTAGCAAGCTAGTCTGGGTGATAATTCCTAACACTTGCCCGCGATCGTCCAAAACGGGCAAATAGTGAGTTTGATGCTGACGCAATAACGATAAAGCGGTAAAAATATCTTGAGAATCTGATTGTATAAGGGTAGCTACTGGCTGTGTCATCACTTCAGCCATTGTCACCGTCGATAAGTTTATTCCCGAAGCTATAAGACTAAGTACATCTTTATCTGTAAAAATACCTAATAATCTCCCTCTCTCCAAAACCAAGACACAACCAGTTAATGTTTGATTTCTGGGGTTTAAATCCAATGAAAAATTTAAATTGGTAGGTACATAATTACTACATCTTTCCTGACTCATTAAGACAATAGCTTCAATTACAAAACTATCAGGGCTAATCGTTAATGGAGAACGATTAATAACATGATTTAAGCTAGGTAAGTTAATCAGTTGATCGTTGAATCGCATGGTTAATTTGTCAATTCTAATGATCTTTTTGATATCAGGACAAACTAGTGGAAGCTAGTGTTCGCTAGAGAAAGTAAATTGTTGATAATAGGGAACTATTCGACTCTAATAGAGAATAAATCACTTATATTGATAAATCTGCCCTGCAAATCTTATCAAACTAAATACAGGGTATATAGAACAAGTTAGTAACTAAACCAGGAAGTAGATAGACTTTTAGAGTCGCCAAACTCATTCTATTGTCAAATTAGAGATAGATGATCTGTTATCTCAAGAGATTACCTTAATTCCTAGTCTTGTTAGTATGAAATCTTTGAAATTAATCGATGATACGAAAAATAATTTGAGGCTCTTGTGGAGAGATAGATCAATAAGCCTGAGAGCATTACTTAAAAAGTATGTATAAATTTTACAAAAATATTAAGTATTTTAACTTTCCTCACAAGTTCCTCATATTCAAAGACTATAGTCAAAATATAGACAGATTGTTTTAAATATCTACGGGCTTCTCAACTGGCTCCCTAGTTTGCAATAACACTTTTATTCACAGGATTTGAGAAAAATATGAATTACTGTCCTTGCTGTTCAAGCGTACTTTTAGAACATATACGCGGTGCAGAAACTTACTGGTTTTGTCGCCACTGCTGGCAAGAGATGCCTATTTATAAATGGAACGAATCTAGCTCGTTCGCCGATGCTGTGATGGGAAAACTACCTAAAAAAGCTCAAAAAGAAAAACGTAGAAATACCACTGTTTACGTAAGCCAATGGCAATCTATCACTGAATGGATAGGGCTAGAAGAGTTGTCTACCTAATACCAATTAGCTGGAATAGGTTAGTATAATTATTGTTTCTTGATTTCAGTAATAAATTGCCATAGAATGCGAGGCTGTAGCCCACTAATTAAGTATTAACTGACACAAATATCAGCCGAAAAGAATGATTATAGGACTTACGCACTGTACAAATTAATCATGGTATGTATTTACGAAAATAGGTCGTTTCAGGCCTTTATTAATTGTTCTTTGATGATCGGTAAACCCGCGCTGTAGGGGCACAGCATTGCTGTGCCCCTACGACAGATATGGTTTTTCAAGCCCTGTATGCTTTCTATTTGGCGTTAATGTGTAAGTCCTAAGATGGTAGTTGTATTTACGCCGTGCTGTACTTGTGAACTGACAAACAAGTAATTTACAAACCCATTGAGTATAAAATTATCCGGTCATGCAGATGATCGGGCAAAATGTGCTTTAGCACAGCTCCAAGTTTGGCATCTTGTCCAACGAGATAGCGTGTTTTGGGTTGTTTTGCAGTGAGCGCGTGAACAACAGCCTGAGCGACAATATCCGCAGAAATTCCTTTAGATGCGAGAATCTGCATTTTCTTACGTACAATATTCATCGCCTGACCATACAGATTTTGTGCCGATTGTGGTAGATCCTGCTGTGCGATTTCAGATTGACTTAAGGACTTTTCCCAGATTGGAGTAGCGATCGCACCAGGTTCGATAATAGAAACTGAGATTCCCCAAGGTCGTAATTCCATCCGCATCACATCAGTGAGTGCAACGAGGGCAAATTTTGACGCATTATAAGCTCCCATGAACGGCGCAGGACTTCTACCAGCGATGGAACCCATATTGACAATTCGACCCCGACTTTGGCGTAATAGACCAAGAAATCCTTGGGTTACTGCTAATTGTCCGGTGACATTCACAAGCATTTGTTGTTGAAATTCTGCGATCGCTAATAATTCTAAGGGGCCAGGGACGGCAATTCCGGCATTATTAACTAAACCTAAAATCCCCGCACCACCGACCGCATTTGTTACTTGCTCAACCGCAGCTGCGATCGATTCAGCGTCGGTAACATCTAAAAAAATCGGAATGAGCCTTTGTGACCCCTTTTGTTTCAGTGTTTGAGCATCAATATCTTGACGCACGCCAGCAAAAACAGAAAAGCCCAACTGGTCTAAAAGCAAAGCACACGCCTGACCAATTCCTGTTGAGGCTCCTGTAACCACTACTGTACGTTGATTTTTTACAACCATTAATTTTCTTTAGATAATGGGACTGCCTTCTTTTCTCAATCTTTGCAAATGCCAGCACGAAGGCAATCTTCGGTTTGGTCATCTCTAGCCGATATTTGCCACGGCAAGATGTATGACTGAGTATTTGTACTGTAAGCAATTAAAGCAGTTATTATGGGAAACTGGTTTTTGACAATTGGCACGTCACTACTACTTGTAGTACTTGGCTCAACATTGTATAAATAAACAGGCAATGCCATCAGGGCAATGCAAATTGTCCGGTTCATACCCAACCTCAGCTAAAAATTTCCGATTGCGCTATGTATAGATGAGATGCCACCTTGATGAACCGGATTTTCAAAACTGAGTATTATATGTTGATGTTGTGTGAATTTACTCAGCGCTACTAGCCGCAGAGACGTGATTTTTAAATTATCGGTTCCACCCTTTTTTAGGTTAGGCATTGCCTACAAGATGGCTTCCTACTAACTTATGCAGATGCAAGCCCAAAAAACAGGAAAAAAACCCACAGCACCCAAAAACATATCTTGGTAGCTGCATTCCCCAGATAAAATAATGAAGAGTGCTGAGTTAAAATACTGCTCACAAAAAACAATTACAAAGAAGGCAGGAGGCAGAGAGCAGGAGGAAAGAAGTATGAATAAAAACTAAAGTTGCTGGGTCATTGCCCAGTTTAAAAGAAGAATTGTATCGAGATGCATAGCACGACTTGCATTGCGTCCATGATAAATCCCACCTCCTGCCGACGCTTGCGGACTCGCTACCGCTGCGCTATCCTGCCTCCTATCTCCTGCCTCCTATCTCCTGCCTCCTATCTCCTGCCTCCTGAATCCTTACTCAGCAATCACTCAATTATAAATGTTGCCTACTAGCTGACTCATGACTCCTTCACAAGACGTAGATACTGTAAACGTTCCCAATCTCGATTCAGAAGGATATGGCAACTCAGAGAACGATCCTCTTGATGAGTTGCCAGGTGAAATCGAAATGTCCCTTTTCGACCACCTAGAAGAGTTGCGACTGCGGATTTTCTATTCGCTGATTGCTGTAGCAGTGGGCATTATCGGCTGTTTCTTTGCCGTTAAGCCAATTGTCCAGCTACTTGAGGTTCCAGCACAAGGAGTAAAGTTTCTCCAACTTGCACCCGGAGAATATTTCTTTGTCTCCCTCAAAGTTGCAGCCTACACTGGCTTGATACTTTCTAGTCCTTTCATTCTTTACCAGATTATCCAGTTTGTAGTTCCAGGGCTGACTCGCCGCGAACGCCGTTTACTGGGGCCTGTGGTTTTGGGTTCAAGTGTGCTATTTGGGGCGGGGTTAATATTTGCCTATTTACTTCTTATCCCGGCAGCTTTGAACTTTTTCATCAGCTACGGAGCAGATGTAGTCGAACAACTTTGGTCAATTGATAAATATTTTGAATTTGTGCTGCTACTGTTATTCAGCACTGGTTTAGCATTTCAAATTCCCATCATCCAACTGTTGCTCGGTAATTTGAACATTGTCTCGTCTGAACGCATGATTTCTGGTTGGCGTTACGTAATTATGGGGGCAGTTGTTTTAGGAGCCGTTCTGACACCTTCTACTGACCCCCTGACTCAAAGTCTTTTAGCTGGAGCAGTTTTAGGGCTTTATTTCGGTGGTGTTGGACTGGTGAAGCTTACGGGGAAATAACAGATGCAATAGGTTATAGGTTACAGGTTACAGGTTACAGGGAATAGCTAGAAAGATGTTCGTGCTTAGTTTTTGACCAAATGTTTAGTAGTTATAGTGACTTTGAAAAAATTGAGATTCATGTTGGCAAAGTCATCAAAGTTGAAGAGTTTCCTAAAGCGAAAAAACCAGCTTATAAATTGTGGATAGATTTTGGTAATTTGGGCATTAAAAAATCTAGTGCCCAAATTACTAAGCTTTACGAGCAAGAGGAATTAATCAACAGATTAATATTAGCTGTTACTAACTTTCCACCCCGTCAAATTGCCGATTTTATTTCGGAAGTTTTAGTCTTGGGAGTAGTGCTAGACGATGGAGAAGTTGTATTAATTCAGCCAGATAGAGATGTAGCAGTGGGCAAAAGAATTCTATAGCATACTATGGTACTTTTGGGATAAAAAATACTGTAAATATTCAGAAATTTATTAACATTAATGCAATAGCAGGTCATAATATCCATTCCGAAGTGCGTTCACCCAAATCTAGAGGAATGCTAACAGCCTTGCCGAGCCGGGGGCGATCGCGTGTTTGAGCAATAAAAGTTTGTACCTGTGTTGATCCACCCAAGGCATGAAGATAATTGGCAATGCTATCGAGATGTTCTTGGTACTCCGCCTCACTCAAGGGAAAAGAAGCTTGCTCCAGATATTTCCACATGACTTGCAAAAATATCTTTCCCTGTGCCCGCCGGAACTGGACATCGTAAGAATATCCCCACTTATCAAGCAACATCTGGCGTAATTCCTGTCCTGTCATAGCTTTTCTCAATCAGATTTTACATTTAGTTATGATGTTAAGTTCCGTGACTCCAGTATGATAAGGATATAAAGAAATGTAATGCTAACAGAAAAGATGCTTTTTATATCTTGCAACAAAGAAGTATGGCATCGTTGTGAGCGCTAGCATTTCGACTTAGACAAGAGTTCCTCAAGTACAAGTACTTTTGTCAAAATGCTTAACAAAATACACAAAGAGCGCGTAGATTATGGCTCAATTTTCTGAATCAGCAGACGTGCCCGATATGGGGCGTCGTCAGTTCATGAATCTGCTCACTTTTGGGACTGTCACTGGAGTAGCTCTGGGTGCATTGTATCCCGTTGTCAACTACTTTATTCCACCCGCAACCGGTGGTGCTGGTGGCGGTACAACGGCAAAAGACGAGCTAGGTAACGATGTTAGCGTCGCTAAATTTCTAGAAAACCGGAATGCAGGCGATCGCAACCTAGTCCAAGGACTAAAGGGAGATCCTACCTATATTGTGGTAGACAGCAAAGAGGCGATCAAAGATTATGGCATTAACGCCATCTGTACCCACTTAGGTTGTGTCGTCCCCTGGAACGTTGCTGAGAACAAATTTAAATGTCCTTGTCATGGTTCCCAGTATGACGAAACTGGTAAGGTTGTTCGGGGCCCAGCACCTCTGTCTCTGGCTTTAGCCCATACCAAAGTGAACGACGACAAAATCGTTTTGACCCCTTGGACTGAAACCGACTTCCGTACTGGTGATGCACCTTGGTGGGGTTAATAATTTTGTCCTTAGTCCTTAGTCATTCGTCCTTTGTTCAAGGCTTAATGACTAATGACTAATGACCAATGACTAATGACTAATTCAATCGTTGCCCTTATTAGAGATGAGAAATGTTTTCTTAAGAGCGAGGTTAACTCGCAGTGTTAGAGCGATTGTAAAAACATTGCTCATAGCGATCGCTACTGTGACATTTTACTTCACCAGCGATCTAGCCCTTCCCCAATCAGCTGCCGCCTATCCCTTTTGGGCACAACAAACCTATCCCGAAACCCCCCGCGAACCAACAGGGCGAATTGTTTGTGCCAACTGTCACCTAGCCGCCAAGGTTACAGAAGTGGAAGTTCCCCAATCGGTGCTACCTGACACTGTATTCAAAGCTGTGGTGAAAATCCCCTACGATCTAAGCGCCCAGCAAGTTGGTGCTGATGGTTCTAAAGTTGGCTTGAACGTCGGTGCAGTACTGATGCTACCCGAAGGCTTTAAGATTGCTCCTGAAGACCGTCTTTCCGAAGAACTTAAAGAAGAAGTTGGCGACACTTTTTACCAACCCTACAGCGAAGACAAAGATAACGTCGTCATCGTCGGCCCTTTACCCGGTGAACAGTATCAGGAAATCGTCTTCCCAGTTCTTTCTCCCAACCCCGCAACCGACAAAAACATCCACTTCGGTAAATATTCAGTTCACGTAGGTGGTAATCGGGGACGCGGACAAGTTTATCCCACAGGCGAAAAGAGCAACAACGCTGTTTATAACGCTTCCGCTACTGGCACAATTACCAAGATTGCCAAAGAGGAAGATGTCGAAGGTAATGTCAAATATCTAGTCAACATCCAACCCGAATCTGGTGATGTTGTCGTTGATACGATTCCTTTAGGACCAGACCTACTTGTTTCCGAAGGGCAAGCAGTTAAGACTGGTGATGCTTTGACCAGCAACCCGAACGTCGGTGGATTCGGTCAAATAGATGCAGAAATCGTATTGCAAGACGCATCTAGAGTCAAATGGATGATTGCGTTCATCGCTCTTGTCATGTTGGCTCAAGTTATGCTTGTGCTGAAGAAGAAGCAGGTTGAAAAAGTCCAAGCTGCTGAGATGAATTTCTAAATTCTTGGCGAAATCATTATTTTTAGGACAGGCAAGATGCCTGTCTTTTTTATATGTTATGCTTCCAAGTCTATTTCTTAGTTAGATTAGAAATTAATCATGAATGTTAATCTTGATGAAGATGAGGGCATTATGATGAGACTTTTCCTTGAGTTTTTGATGAACGATGCTATACAAAACCCTTCTGAGCTAATTCCTTATACTCAAGAAATGAGCGATGAAATGGATGATTTGCTAGCTGATGTAATTATAGATTAATGGCTTTTTTTATCAATTAATTAGATTAGTTAATTTACCAAACGCTAAATGATTAGTAGCTGTATTTAAAGTTATAGATATGGGGACAGACATACATCTTTACGCAGAGATTCATAGAAATGGAAAGTGGGAACCGATTCCCGAACCTGTAAAAAAAGAATGGTCTAAAGGAAAAACTGTACCTGTAGAATCTACTGAAATTGGACGACCCTATGAATTATTTGCGGCACTTGCTGGTGTTTGTCAAGATAATCTACGCCGGACAATGTATGCTGTCGTAGAGCCGATTTCAGAACCACGAGGTTTTCCTGAAGATATGAATGATTTCTACAAGAAGTTTTTTTCAGAAAACCAAATTGGTTATTGCTTTGGACATTCTTGGTTATTGCTTCAAGAGATTATTGATTATGATTGGGACAATCAGTATGTAACTCAATGGGCATACGTGAAACATCAGTATGCACACTTGTTTCAGGATAGTGCTTTGTTCCCGGCTGAGTTTCCAGAAGGAGAAAAGCTCTATTTCGTGCTGCCAAACAAGAAACAAGAACCTGAAACAACTGAAGTATCTTGGATGACAAGTTATAAAGAATATGTAGGTTGTTATGAACAGTTTATTAAAGAACTTCTCGAATTAGGATCTCCTCATGAGATTAGAATAATTTTCTGGTTTGATGCTTAAGTTTAACTCTGATAATTAAAACAAAGATTAACCACTAACTAGATACAGCTAAGATTAGCGAAACTTGAAACACACAGCAAATGATTAACAAAGAAATTGCCGAGCATTATCTATAGGGTAATAATTTTCATGGCGATCGCATTTTGAGCGATATTATTAAATCTAGCCCTAGTTGAGTTGAGGGATTCGCCTATGACAGTCTCAATAGAGTATATCCCCGTTACCCCGATTGAGTACCCAGATGAGGATGGTAAGCCGATGACTGAAGGTGATATCCAGTTTAGTTACTTGGCTTATGCAATAAATGCGCTAAAGATTTATTTCCAAAATCACCCAGATGTATATGTGGCTGGTAATCTATTTATTTACTACGAAAAAGGTTATCCAGAATCGGTTGTCGCACCAGATGTATTTGTGGTGTTTGGAGTGGAAAACCGTGACAGACCCTCTTACAAAACCTGGGAAGAAAATATTCAAACCCCAAATTTTGTTCTAGAGATTACCTCAAAAACCACCCGCAGCAAAGACCAAGGTGCAAAGAAAGGAATTTATGCCTTTCTGGGAGTGCGTGAATATTTTCAATATGATCCCACAGGTGATTATCTCAATCCTCAACTCCAGGGTTTACACTTGATCGATGGGAATTATTTCCCAGTAGCAACTAATACCTTGCCAGATGGTACGGTATCCCTATCTAGTGAAGTTTTGGGGCTAGAGTTGCGTCTAGAGGCGGGAAGACTGCGCTTTTACAATCCAGCTACAGGTCAAATACTCCTAACTCATGAAGAGGAAGCAACTGCACGACAAGCCGCAGAAGAGAAAGCGCAAAGATTAGCTGCTAAACTCCGAGAATTAAATATCGATCCAGATAGCCTTTAGCTAAATCCGGCAGTGTTAATAAAATAATAGGGTGAGTATGATTTACCCACCCTAATTATGCTTACTGAATTAGACAATAATTTCAAAGTTCTCCGTTAATCTTACGCCTGATGATTTCCATCTGGGCTTGCATATCTGCTTCTGTCACAGGCATAGGATAGCCTTTAGAATTAGGGTCACGTTTGCTCATTAAAAAACGTAGAGCTTCAATGTCTTCGCGATTTTCCACGACGTAAGCTCTCAACTCTGTAAAACTCATTTGCTCATAATTCTGGTTCATTGACAAAATCCCAGATTCCATTACTTAGTACAATGACTTGGAGTTCATCTCCAGCCAGGATGTAAACTTGCCCGGTTGTGTCGTCAAATCGAAATAAGCGGATATCTTTATAAAGATTTGACAGCATTTGACAAACCCTTACACACGCCAAGGCTTGCTCTGTTGTTGGTAAAATAAACGCTCCTCACTACTAATATAAGGTGGGCAATGCCCACCTTACTGCTGTTGATTATTTTTATGTGAGACTATAGCGGACGGTAGACGCGATAGTTGATTTCGGGGAAGATATTATCCATTAACTCGACTTTTTCGAGCCAACCACTATCAATTTTGCCAACTTTAACGTCTTCATAGAGCTTATTAAACCGCATTAGGTGCGATCGCGTCCGTCTAACTGCATAGGGTACCATCGTTCCCGTCCGCATAATAAAAGCCCAGTCGGAAGATTGTGCTAATAACAATTCCCGCGCCGCTTGGTTCAACGCTTTTTCCCCCAACTCATCTTCTGGTTCCAGATGGGAGATTTCAATCATCCGTTCAGCAGCTTTGTGCAAATGTGGATAAATCCACGCATTCGTTTCATTTAACCAATACTCATGGAAACCCTTGAAACCCCAGCTTGACTGCGAAGGACGACAGACTTGTTGCGTTGGCTGTTCTCGCAAATAGTCTGCTAAATGGGTCATTTGATATGTTCCTTGGTCATGCCACGACTTGCGGAATAGGTAATCGATAAACCAAGGGCCTTCATACCACCAATGTCCAAATAACTCTGCGTCATAAGGCGAAACGATAATTGGCGGACGCTGCATTATCCCATAGAGATGCTCAGATTGCTGCTCTCGATTATACATAAAATTAGCAGCGTGTTCTGCGGCCTTTTCCCTAGCCCAGTAAGGATCGTAAAGCGCCTTATCTGACAGCCCTAAGCCACGCCCAGTAATTTTATGATACTTAATACCCGTATTTTTACGTTGACCATTGGGCATAATATAGGGCTTAATATATTCATATTCTGCTTCCCAGCCCAAATCTTTGTAAAATTCCCGATATTCCGCCGCCCCAGGATAGCCCACTTCAGAAGACCATACCTGTTGGGAGGATTCATGATCTCGACCGAAGACAGCAACACCAGTTTCCGTATAAATTGGGGCATAAGTGCCAAAGCGCGGCCGGGGACGGGCGTAAAGGATGCCATGCCCATCAGTGAGGAAGTAGCGTAATCCAGCATCGGCTAGCATCCGGTCTAAACCTTCATAGTAGGCACATTCAGGCAACCAAATGCCTCTGGGTGCTTGTCCAAAGGTTTGCTCATAATGTTCGCAGGCTACCTGAATTTGCGCCCACACTGCTTGTGGATACATTTTCATCAACGGTAAATATCCGTGGGTAGCACCGCAAGTAATAATTTCTAGGTTATTACTGTCTTGGAACCCTTTAAAAGCTGTCACCAAGTCCCCGCCGTAGCGTTCCCACAACTGACGCGCTTCGCTGAACTCAGTCGCATAATGTTCGGCTAAATAACGAAGATGTCCGTTGTTGACATTATGTTCTGCTTCTAGTGCTATAAGTTCTTCTAGTTGAGCTAAGTGTGCTTCGTAGCGTTCTTGAAGTAGAGGATCACGCAGCATCGACACTAAAGGCGGTGTCATACTCATCGTGATTTTAAAGTCGATACCGTCTCGCTTTAAGCCTTCAAATACTTTCAATAAGGGGATGTAGGTTTCTGTGATGGCTTCATAGAGCCATTCTTCCTCCAGCACGTAGTCACTTTCCGGGTGACGAACGAAGGGCAGATGTGCGTGGAGTACAAGCGCGACGTAGCCGATAGACATAGTGATTTTGGGGTGATACTTGTAAGTTGAAGGTCGAGAGGTTTGGCTGAAATTAACAATATTTTAAGACTTTATGGGGATCGTAAGAATAGTTTTCAATTGAGTTAATTACAGTGTTTGTAGGGGTACAGCCAACATTGTTGTGCCTCCACTGCGTGTTTTTACTGTCACGTAAAAACGTAAACTCAGTATTTCCCAAAATTTTGTGATTTGAACATTACACAGATGGTAAGCGTTCAGGGGGCCTACTGAGATCAATCGAAGAGTACAGTACATACTGTTTGCTAAGACTGTATAATAATGAGTTTTTATTATGTCCTTCTCTAACACGATCTATCGCATAGTTGATGGCGTAACCATTCCTGGCGTATTTCTGCAAGCCTTTATCAACAATGGAGACCACTATTATGTTACTGAAATTAAAGTCTATAAAGACGGCAGAATTGATTGCTGGGGGATGGTTGACTTTGATGGTTTCAAAGAAAAGGTGAGCAAAGGTTGGGTTAGAACTCATCTGCCTGAAGGAGCAAGAGTCTCAATGATGGTGTCTGGTCTTAATTTTACCGCCCATCAAGTGAAGTCAAGAGTTGAGGAGCAGGAGTTTGTTAAAGAAGTTGAAGACGAGATCCGACGACTCAATGGGCAGCTAACAACAGGAGAGATTTGCCGACAGGCATTAACACAATATAAGCATGAGCCAAACGAGGCAAATAAGGAGTATTTGCGCCAAGCCTATGATGCTGTTCCTAAGCACTGTCGCATATATTTAGGTGATATGGACGACAAAGATTCGGAATATCGCTCAATTCTAAACAGATGGAGCGACTAGGAGGAACCAACATCGGTACAACATTTCTTGGAACCGCAGGACAGGGGTAATCGGATACGAGGCAGAGGTTATCTCCACTCCTCAACTGTTTCTATACAAAAAAATGCTTAACTCGAACGCCAAAACCTGGTAACAGTGGTGATGTGATTTCGTCATCAGCCAACAAGGTTGCTATCAGTTTTAATTGGGCAGCTTCTCTGCGGTAAACTTCTAGCTGCTGTAATTGCCAATTTGCAATCCAATATTCTTGCACTCCTGTGGATGAGTATAGTTTCAGCTTGGCTTCTCGATCTCGACGTTCGTTAGTTGTCCCAGGAGAAAGCACTTCCACAATGAGTTCTGGCGCTCCTCTCAAATGCCCTTCCTCATCTAGCAATTGTGCTAAACGCTCACGACTAATCCAAACTACATCGGGTATGACATTATCGGCATCTGTAAAAATTATGCCGGGAGTTGTAATAGGTTCACCTAGTTTACTGGAACGAGACCAAATTTCCAATTCTAAATGAATATTACCAGCAGTTCGCTGATGTTTCCAGTGAGGCGCTCTAGTCACAAATAGTTCTCCGTCAATAATTTCATAGCGCTTCCATTCATCAGTTGTGAGTAATTCTAAGTCTGAGGTTGTCCAACGGACTTGATCGGATATTGTTTGGTTCATAGCACTATTTTTTCATGCCTAGTTTAGAGATAAAATTCTATTTTTCAGAATATTTGCTCAGGATCAATACCTGCGGCTCGCAAGCGTTCTGCCAATATTGCAGCCCGTTGACGTTCTTCTTCTAGTTGTTGATTTGCTTGCTGTAACTGTTGGTTTGCTTGCTGTAACTGTTGATTTGCTTCTTCCTCTGGTAACATGACCAGCTGCCTATCTTGTGTAAAAAAGCGTAATTTGCCCAAAGATACTGCTAAATACAGCCCTAACTGTTGACTCCACAACCAACCTGACTCAGTGGGTACAATGTCTTGATATTGCCCATCAACTAAGTGAAATCCCTGTAATTCTAGGTTGTTTGGGTCAAACCAAAAGTAATCTGGAGTACGAAATGTATTCTGGTAAATTTGCTTTTTCAAACCTTTATCAACCGAGGCAGTGGAATCAGATAACATCTCAATAATCACATTGGGATATTTACCGTCTTCTTGCCACACAACCCAGCTTTTGCGGTCTTTTTTTTCTGTATCTAAAACCAGAAAGAAATCAGGGCCTCGAAATTCTTCTGACTTTTTCTGATTAGGACTGAAATAAATCGTCAGGTTGCCGGTAGCATAAAAATCCTGACGATCGCGCCACCACCATTTAATCAGGCGGATGAGTAAATCTATTTGTTCGCGGTGTAAATCAGATTCCAAGGGGGGTTCGTCACTATAGATGTCACCTGGTGGGAAAATTATACTCTCAGTGACATCTTCTAAACTAGGGGTGACAGCAAAGGGCTGAGACATACAAGATAGTTTTTATGTTTGTATCTATGCTATCGTGACCAACCTTTACCTAGAAGTGCGACACCGAATAGCCCGTCGTAGACATCGCACTCCTTATTCTTCATCCCGATATAACTCTTGCAAGTCTTGTAACTGAGTCTTTCGGGAAATCCGGCGATATTTTTTACTTTCTAACTTGGGTTCGTATTGACTCTGCCCTTTGCCTTTACTTTTGCTTTTTAACTTCATGGTGGATTCTGGATCAGCTTGTTGGTGCAGCTGAGTTTGATGAGCGATCGCAGCGTCCAAAAATTCTAAATAATGTTCATATCGTTCCCAGTCTCCCCGCACCGCACATTCAGGCTCGTCTCGATGCAGACAATCACTAAATCGACAGCTAGCAACTGCTAACCGCTTTCTGGCTTCTGGGAAATAATGGATTAATTCGTCTGGTATACAATCCATGTCCGGCTGATTAAAACCGGGAGTGTCTGCCAGCAAACCACCGCTAGGCAACTCAAATAATTCTATATGGCGAGTGGTATGACGACCACGAGCCAGTTTACCAGAAACTTCTCCGACTCGCAGCTTGGCAGAGTCAATTAGCGTATTAATCAAGCTGGATTTGCCAACGCCGGAAGGCCCAGCGATTACAGTAATTTTATTGCTCAAATATTTGGCTGCTTGGTCAGTATTAATACCATCTTTAACACTGATAAATATTGGTTCATAGCCCCAACCGAGCAGGCGATCGCTAACTTGTTGCTGTTCCTGCAATGAAACTAAATCACTTTTATTCAAACATAAAAGCACATCTAAACCAGTAGACTCAGCCTTAATTAGAAACCGACTGAGTTGATAAGGTTCCAAAGGTGGATCGGCAACGGCAAATACCAATAGGATTTGGTTGACATTGGCGATCGCCGGACGATCTAATTCGCTTTGACGGGGTAAAACATCAGCGATCGCACCCCGTCCCCCAGCCCAATCTGGTTCTTCTACCACAACGCGATCGCCTACCATCACCTGTTGTCCGATTTTTTTCAGACGTGTTCGCCGGGTACAGAGAAGCAGGGGAGGCAAGGGGGCAGAGGGGCAGAGGGGCAGAGGGGCATTTAAATTCAGTTTCTCCTCTGCTCCCCTACTCCTCTGCTCCCCTGCCTCTTGATCCAGCTGTACTCGGTAAAAATTAGCCTGTACAGCCACCACCGTACCCAATAACTGTCCAGTTACGGAAAAATTTTCCCCTGTCATTGGCCAGCAAGTGGACGGCGCACTAACAGAGAAAAATAACCAGCACAATCTGTAATTTGTTCCACCTGATAACCTGCCATTGTCAGACTATCGGGAACTTGCTCAATCGGCTCACCAGGGTCTAGCCAGACTTCTAGCAAACCTCCCAATGGCATTTTTTCCAGACGTAATTTTGTCCGTACAAAATTAATTGGGCAAGGGGTGCCGCGTAAATCAAGTTGAGCATCGGGAGTTGAAACAGAAGAGGGCTTGATCACTTAAATAAATTTCCCAAAAATCCTTCTAGACCGCCTTTACCAGTGCGATCTCCCTTAATTTTAGCCAGCTTCTCCAACAGTTCCCTCTCCTCTGGGGTGACTTTATTGGGAATATCAATTAATACGTTCAGCATGTGATCCCCACGACTGACGGGATTACCCAAGCGGGGTACGCCACGATTTTCCAACTTCATCACCGTATTCGGCTGGGTTCCAGCTGGAATGATTAGTTCCACTGGGCCATCTACCGTATCTACCTCTAACCGACAACCTAAAATTGCTTGCAGGTAGCTAACTTTGATTTCCGAGAGAATATTAATCCCATCCCGTTGGAATTCTTCGTCCTCATTGACGAACAAGTAAACATACAAATCCCCAGGAGGGCCGCCGCGCTGACCGGAATCTCCTTCACTAGAAATCCGTAAGCGTGTGCCATTATCCACCCCAGCCGGAATGGTAATTTTGAGTTTCTTTGTGACTTGATTTGCGCCCTTACCATCACAGGCATCACACTTATCTTCAATGACCATCCCAGTGCCATTACAGGTGGGACAAGTCGAGACTTGGGTGAAACTGCCAAAGGGTGTTCTCGTGACACGGCGGACTTGACCAGAACCGCTACAAGTTGAACAAGTCCGAGGGCGGGTTCCAGGTTTAGCACCAGAACCGCTACAGACTTCACAATTTTCTAAATGTGAAATGCGAATTTCTTTTTCGCCACCAAATACCGCTTCCCGAAAGTCTAACTTCAGGTCTAGCCGCAGGTCATCGCCCCTCGCAGGCCCACTGCGCCGTCTTTGTTGCGTGGGATTACCCATACCGCCAGCAAAGCCACTAAAAATGCTTTCAAAGATATCGGCAAAACCACCCATATCGCCGACATCTTGAAAGCCCGAGCCAGCAGCACCCGACACACCCTCTGGCCCAAAGCGATCGTAACGAGCGCGGGTTTCGGGTTCCGAGAGTACCTCATAAGCGCGGTTAATTTCTTTAAAGCGATCCTCCGCCCCCGGTTCTTTGTTCACATCTGGGTGATATTTCCGGGCTAAACGGCGATAGGCTTGTTTGATTTCTTCTTTGTCGGTGTCACGAGAGACACCCAGGATTTCATAATAGTCGCGGGCCATATAGCAAAGGTAAAAGTTAGAAGGAAGAAAGCAGAAGTCAGTAGAACGTCACTCACGGTCGCTTGCTACTTTACGGGAAGGCGTTTTGCTTTACAGATATGCAAGAGCAACACAGTATCCTTTAAAGGGAAGCTTGCCGGAGTACAGGCAGAAGATAAAATTAATTTTTGTTAATAACTGATTTTACCCTTTACCTTTTACAAAAATCACCGACAAATCTTGAGCACAGGTGCTTTCCTCGTGGGAGACGACAAAAGCTATAGAAGTTAAGAACAGGGGAAGCCTCTGCTCAGACTTCTCACTGCCGAGTCGGCTGTCTCTTTTACAATTGTGCTACTTAGGAGAGGAAAACCCCGCCCATCAACCAGAGGGGCTAGCCGCACCATTAGGTGTGGAAAACCACCCTTACAATGGAAGTCCATTTGAACTGGCACATTGCCTAGCTCAAAGTAATTTGCTTCTACAATCTAGCAAACCGCTGGGGTCTTGTGAAACTTCGCTAAATATTTAGATATAGCTAAGTGCTGAGTGCTGAGTGGTGAGTGCTGAGTAAAAACCCAGTTGTTTCAAGACTTTGAGCAATCAACACTGTCCTAATCTGTGTGACTACGGCTATATATTAAAATGTCTTAATGAAAATTTGCAACTTAGTGAGTAGGGAAAAAGCAAAGAGCAAGGGAGAAGAATTTTCCGCTCTCCACCAATGCCCCATTCCCAATGCCCAATGCCCAATGCCCCATTCCCCATTCCCAACCCTTAATCTATCGCCTCATAATCAGCCTGTGCAGTACTTTCTTCGTCAAAATCAAAATTGAATTGTGGTATTAGTGTGCCATTCATTGGTGAGTCTACTTCTGGGGTAAAGTGACTACCTGAAGACTCCTCAATCTCATCACTTTGATTGTTAGCTCGATTGTAGACATCAGCACCAATTGCAAACAGGGTTTGTTGGAAGTCGTCTAAGCGCTGCTTAAATTCCACTGTGGAAATGCTGGAGTCAATCATTGCAGCTTGGAGTTGTGAAACTTTTTCACTAGCCAAGGTTTTCATCTGGTCGCCGATAAAGTTGCTATTATCCTTGATGGTGGATTCATAGCTGAACAACAGATTATCTGCTTGGTTTTTGAGTTCAACCAGTTCTTTACGTCTTCTATCTTCTTCGGAAAACAGTTCGGCTTCTTGGCGCATCCGTTCGACTTCGTTGGTACTCAAGCCACCTGTATTGGTAATCCTAATACTCTGTTCTCTACCAGTACCTTTGTCTTGGGCAGAAACCTTCAGGATGCCATTAACATCGATTTCAAAGGATACTTCAATTTGCGGTACACCACGCGGCGATGGGGGAATTCCTGCTAGTAGAAACTTGCCGAGACTCTTGTTGTCTCGTGACATTGCCCGTTCGCCTTGGAGGATATGAATTTCTACCGACGTTTGCCCATCAACTGCTGTGGAAAAAACTTGTGATCTACTCGTAGGAATTGTGGTGTTGCGCTCAATAATTTTGGTGAATACTTCACCCAAGGTTTCAATTCCCAAAGACAGAGGGGTGACATCCAATAGTAAGAGATTATCGACTTCGCCACCCAATACACCTGCTTGGATAGCCGCTCCTAATGCTACAGCTTCGTCAGGGTTGATGGAGCGATCAGGGGCTTTGCCGTTGAAAAACTTAATCAGGGCGTTTTGGACTGCGGGAATACGCGTAGAACCACCTACCAAAATAATTCGATCTATGGCTGATGGTTTGAGATCCGCATCTTTGAGCGCTTGGATCATCGGTTCGATGGTGGCTTCAATCAATTTCCCTGCCAGTTCTTCAAATTTCGAGCGGCTGAGTTCCATCTCCAGATGCTTTGGCCCGCCGTCATCAGCTGTGATAAATGGCAAGTTGATGGAAGTACTTACCATACTGGAGAGTTCAATTTTTGCCTTTTCCGCTGCTTCCCGCAGACGTTGCAACGCCATCTTGTCTTTGGAAAGGTCGATTTTCTCTTGTTCCTGAAAGCGTTCCATCATCCAAAGAACGATCGCATTATCAAAGTCGTCTCCACCCAAGTGGTTGTTACCACAAGTCGCTTTAACTTCAAAAACGCCATCCCCAAGTTGTAGGATCGATACGTCAAAAGTACCGCCTCCCAAGTCAAATACTAAAATTAGCTGCTCTTGGTCTTGCTTTTCTAATCCGAAAGCTAAAGCCGCAGCTGTTGGTTCATTAATGATTCGTAGGACTTCTAATCCTGCGATCGTGCCAGCATCTTTAGTGGCTTGTCTTTGAGCATCCGTAAAATATGCTGGTACGGTGATCACTGCTTGAGTGACTTCCTCACCCAAGAAATTTTCTGCATCCTGCTTCAGCTTTTGCAGGATCATGGCAGATAGTTCTTGTGGCGTGTAGTTTTTTGAGCGAATTTGGACATCAACGGTATCATCTCGACCTTTGACACAGTTGTAGGGGACGCGATCGCGTTCTACTTCAGTGTCTTCCCAACGTCGCCCTATAAATCGTTTAATACTGTAAATTGTGTTTTCAGCATTGGTTACGGCTTGGCGCTTTGCCAATTGACCAACCAAGCGATCGCCACTTTTCCCAAATCCCACAATACTTGGAGTAGTTCGTCCACCTTCAGAATTGGAGATCACCAGTGGTTGACCGCCCTCCAAAACTGCGACGCAACTGTTAGTAGTGCCTAAGTCGATCCCAATAACTTTTCCCATATTTGACAGTATTTTTACTGAGTCTTTCTGCTGTAATGTGTCGCGGACTAATACCATTTTGGATTTTAGATTTTAGATTTTGGATTGTGAAACATTCATTGGATAAGTGTTTCAGTTTTCCATCTGTCGCAATCATTTTTCAAATTGGTATAACTTTTTTGCTCTGAACCAAGGCTAGCGGATAACGTCTGTGCAACCCCTGTTGCTGATAGCAAGAGAGAAGGTGAAACACAGAGAGTTATCCAAAGCCTTGTCTTTGTATAGGTACGCGATGCTCGTCCTTGCTAGAACCCAGGCACTTGAGGTCAGCGAGGCGAGCGATTACAGCTTAACTGTTGGCTGAACTCGACTGATCTTCTGATGCCGCAGGGCTATCTTCCTTGGGAGCAGCTACTTTTACCATTGCATGGCGTAGCACGCGATCGCCTAAGAAGTATCCGCGCACTAACTCTTCTAACACTGTTCCTTCAGGATGTTCATCCGTAGGTTCCCGCATTACTGCTTCATGCAAGTTAGGATCAAATTCTTGACCTTCAGGACGCATTGGTGATACACCCAAGCGCTTCAGGCTATCTACTAATTGTTTGTAAACGCCTTGGTAACTTTTGTGCATGGTCATTTCGCCATCAGATTGAGGTTTCAGGTGCGATCGCGCCCGCTCAAAATTATCGACCACTGGCAGTAATTCCAAAATCGTGTTCCGCTTCACCTGCAACTCTAGGTCTTCTTTTTCTTTACTAGTGCGTTTCCGGTAATTCTCAAAATCAGCGGCAATCCGCATATATTGAGTACTACGCTCCTCTAGTTGCGTTTTAACGGACTCGATTTGTTGAGTTAGTTCTGCCAAAGCTGCTGTTTCCACTTCAGTTTTCTCAGTTGCAGCGACGCTATTTTCAGAATTGAGAGTAGCAGCATCCCCTGACATATTTGTTTGGGCTGCCACTTGCTCTGTCACCTCGCTTCCAGATTCATTGAAATTAATTTGGGCTGGGGAGTCACTCTTCATTGCTTGCTTTACCTCTGTTGGTTCACCCAATTGCTGGCTTGTATTGTTTATCTGTTTATTTTCATCCATCATTATCTACTCATTCCAGATCCTATTTATGGCAGTGTATCTCCACAGCTTGCAACCGTCGTCATCCACGACGTGCCGCTGAGGCTGATTTTATTGCCGACAAGTTCCTGGAACTGATATAACCGTCATCTTATTGTGACAAATGGTGAACACGTTAGCCCAGACGCCACTAAGGCGGGAACCCGAACGGGTAGGACTGGGGATTGGGGATTGGAGATTGGGGAGATTGGTAAATAGATCCGCGCTATAGGGGTTTAACAATAATGAGTAGAAAATTGTGGGTTTTGAGACGAGATCAATCGCCGTCTCTAAAAGTATTTTGGTCTTATAGGACTCATATTTGATTTGGTGAAAAAACTCAGTACAACTAAGAAGCCTTCTTGACTGTAGCAAGATTGCTATTGCCTGCCTACGCAAATTAGTTCAGAAATCAAAGCGGATTCCTATAGCTGAACTGTATTGAGCTATCGCTAACAGAACTGTTTCAGAGACTTATGACTTTTTTGGCAAATGAGAATTCTGTCTCACAGCCTGGGAATACTTTAAGCAGAGGTTTCCCTACTCATTCGCTCATTTATGAACTCGTCACCACAACGGCGCAGTACCGCTCTAACTACCAGAACAGAGTTTTCGCCCTTTGGCAACAAGCTAGTGCAATCTGGCTATGTCAATACCGAACAGATGAGGCAGGCATTAATTGAAAGCCGCAAATCTGGCAGACCCTTAACGGAAGTCTTAGAGTCAATCACTGGGCAACAACTATCGCCTGAGTTGCTTAGGCAATACAAAAAACAACAGCTATTTGAACTGAAAATACTATACGGAGTTGAATTCCTTGATCCGGAAGTCAACTCCGTTGGCAACACGATGATGGGGAACCTGATTGAAACCCTCATCCCAGTGGATATCTGTCGTCGTCATCGTTTAGTACCACTATCGAAACACGAAGACCAAACCCCACCCTCAGTTTTAGTGGCGATGGTCGCTCCAGATAATCTAGAGGCTTCCGATGACCTGAACCGCATTTTGCGCCCGCAAGGCTTGGCGTTGCAGCGCATGGTGATTACCCAGGAAGACTATCAACAGCTAATCAACCAATATCTGGATGAAATGGCTGTTAAGCAGAAGCACCTGGAACAAGAAAAGTTTACAGATATTAATCAGGATTTAGAAAACCTCGGAAATCTCGATCTTGCCGATGCTCCTGAAGAAATGGAGGCTGATCTAGGGGCAGCGATGAAGGGTGCAGAGGATGCCCCAGTCATCAACCTAGTTAACAGAATCCTGGCTAAAGCTTTGCATGAGGGCGTTTCTGATATTCATATAGAACCGCAAGAAGAAAACTTACGCATTCGCTTTCGGAAGGATGGCGTATTGCGTGAAGCTTTTGATCCCCTACCGAAAAAAATCATCCCAGCGGTGACAGCCCGATTTAAGATCATCTCCAATCTAGACATTGCTGAACGCCGTCTACCCCAGGATGGACGCATCCGGCGGATGTTTGAGGGACGCAAAGTGGATTTCCGGGTGAATACCTTACCCAGTCGCTACGGGGAAAAGGTGGTACTGCGGATTTTGGATAACTCCTCCACCCAACTGGGATTAAATAAGTTAATTACCGATCCAGAGACTTTAGATATTGTCAAGGATATGGTCAGCCGTCCCTTTGGGCTAATTTTGGTGACTGGGCCAACTGGTTCTGGGAAAACAACCTCGCTATATTCTGCACTCTCAGAAAAGAATGATCCTGGTATTAATATCAGTACTGTAGAAGACCCAATTGAGTATAGCCTTCCAGGGATTACTCAAGTACAGGTGATTCGGGAAAAAGGGCTAGATTTTGCTACCGCATTGCGGGCTTTCTTACGGCAAGATCCAGATGTGCTACTGGTGGGTGAAACGCGGGATAAAGAAACGGCAAAAACAGCAATTGAAGCTGCCTTGACCGGTCACTTAGTATTAACAACCTTACATACCAATGATGCCCCAGGTGCGATTGCTCGTTTGGGAGAAATGGGGATTGAGCCTTTCATGGTTTCTAGTTCCCTAATTGGCGTTCTAGCTCAACGTCTGGTACGGCGTGTATGTTCTGAATGTCGCATTCCCTACACTCCCACAACCGAAGAACTGGCTCGTTATGGTCTATCAGCTTCATCTGATGTGGGAGTCACCTTCTATAAAGCTAACACCTTGACATTAGATGCGATCGCAGATGCCAAAGGCAAAAATCAACTTTGCCCAAAATGTAATGGTATCGGCTACAAAGGGCGTTGTGGTGTGTATGAAGTCATGCGAGTCACCGAAAACCTGCAAACCCTGATCAACGAAGATGCACCCACGGAACGCATCAAGGAAGTGGCAATAGAAGAGGGCATGAAAACCTTGCTGGCTTACAGTTTGGATTTAGTGCGTGAAGGTTCCACCACTCTAGAAGAAGTAGAACGAGTGACGTTTACCGATACTGGTTTGGAAGCAGAGTTAAAAGCCAAACGCAAGACTGGTCTTACCTGTCGGACTTGCGAGGCCACATTGAAACAAGAATGGCTGGATTGTCCTTACTGTATGACAGCTCGGTTTTAAGACTAGTCATTAGTCATTAGTCATTGGTCGATGCCTCGTAAATTTAAACAAATGACAAAGGACAACTGACAAAGGACAAATAACAAATATTAAGAGGAAACATAACTATGGAAATGATGATTGAAGATTTGATGGAGCAACTGATTGAATTGGGTGGCTCGGATATGCATTTATCCGCAGGTTTGCCTCCCTATTTCCGCATCAGTGGTAAACTCACCCCCATAGGTGAGGATGTATTGACAGCCGATCAATGTCAAAGGCTGATTTTTAGTATGCTCAACAACACCCAGCGTAAAACTCTAGAGCAAAACTGGGAGTTGGATTGTTCTTATGGTGTTAAGGGTTTAGCTCGCTTTCGGGTCAATGTCTATAAAGAACGTGGTTCTTATGCTGCTTGCTTACGGGCATTAAGTTCTAAGATTCCTAACTTTGAAAAATTAGGTTTGCCAGATATTGTGCGGGAAATGACAGATAAGCCCAGAGGGCTAATTCTGGTAACAGGCCCTACAGGTTCCGGTAAGACAACTACCCTAGCGGCAATGATTGACTTGATTAACCGCACCAAGGCAGAGCATATTTTGACGGTGGAAGACCCAATTGAATTTGTCTACGAACCAATAAAAAGCTTGGTTCACCAGCGGCAACTGGGTGAAGATACTAAGAGCTTTGCTAATGCCTTGAAAGCAGCTTTGCGGGAAGATCCAGACATCGTTCTGGTGGGAGAAATGCGCGATTTGGAAACGATTTCTTTGGCAATTTCCGCTGCGGAAACAGGACACTTGGTATTTGGCACGCTACACACCAGTTCTGCCGCACAGACAGTTGACCGGATTATTGACGTTTTCCCCCATGAAAGACAAACCCAAGTGCGGGTGCAGTTGTCTAACTCCTTAGTGGCGGTATTTAGCCAAACCTTGGTGTCTAAGAAAAACCCTAAACCCAATGAATATGGTCGGGTGATGGCTCAAGAAATTCTGATTGTTACTCCTGCTATTTCTAACTTGATTCGAGAAGGCAAAACATCTCAAATTTACTCAGCTATTCAAACTGGCGGCAAATTGGGAATGCAAACCCTGGAGAAGGTTTTAGCCGATTTTTACAAAGCAGGAACGATTTCTTTTGAAGCGGCGATGTCTAAAACTTCTAAGCCAGATGAAATCCAACGTCTCATTGGTAATTCTACACCGCAGGCAGCTGCCGCAGGTGCGAAACCTGGTGCGACTGCCAAAGCGCATTAAAGGAACTGGGGAAATGAGGAGGATGAGGGAGTAGAGAGGAAGTTGCAGTAAGTCTTTCCCTTATGCCCCTCAAAAGTTCCCAGTTATGAGTGCTGAGTTGGGAATCTCACTTCTTTACTCAGAACGGGATAAACACCCCGCAACCGCTAACGGAATTGTTTTGCCACATGCCCAATAAATAACGACTATTTTGAAAAAATTAATTTATGCCAAACTACGTTGCCCGTGTTCGGGATTCTCAAGGAAAATCCCGAACGGAAAAAATTGTTGCAGAATCCTTGACGCAAGCTCGTACTAATCTCAGAGATCAAGGTTTTGTAATCCAAGAACTCAAGCAATCTCAGGGATTTCAGCCAGATGTTGCCTTCAAAAAATTCCAGAATTCCTTAGTGAAGGTTTCTGTGAAGGACAAAGCCGTTTTTTCTCGTCAATTTGCCGTTTTGATGAATGCGGGAGTTGCGATCGTTAGAAGTCTGGGGGTGCTTTCTGAACAGTGTAGTAATACTAAATTGAAACAAGCCCTTGTGGAAATTAGTACCGATGTTCAAAGCGGAATGAATCTTTCAGAGTCAATGCGGAAGCATCCTGACTGCTTTGATGGATTATATGTGAGTATGATTCAAGCTGGCGAAGTTGGTGGTGTTCTAGACGAAGTATTAAATCGTTTAGCCAAGTTATTAGAAGATGTTGCTCGCCTACAAAACCAAATTAAATCAGCATTATCTTATCCCACGGTCGTAGGTTTCATCGCAGTTGCTATCTTTCTTGGTATGACCATTTTTCTCATTCCCGTTTTTGCGAAGATTTTTACAGAAATCGGAACTGAATTACCAGCTCTAACACAATTTTTGATGGATGCTAGTCAATTTTTGAGAAGCCCGAAAGTTTTCGTACTCATCGCTATTCTTGTAGGACTGAAAATTGCCTATGCACAATACGCTAAGACTCCTGTTGGTCGCATCACAATTGATCGTCTTTCCCTCAAGATGCCGTTGTTTGGTGACTTAATTCAAAAATCTTCGGTTGCCCGCTTTAGCCGGACTTTTGGTTCTTTGACTCGTTCAGGTGTACCAATTTTAACTTGTTTGGAAATTGTCCGAGATACATCAGGAAACCAAGTAATTGCCAATGCCATAGATGCAGCCCGCATGGAGATTCAACAAGGAGGAATGATTAGCCTTGCTTTACAAAAAGATGCCGTTTTTCCGGCTATGGCAATTCAGATGATTAGTATCGGAGAAGAAACTGGAGAATTAGATGCCATGTTGATGAAAGTTGCCGATTTTTATGAAGATGAAGTCGAGCAAGCTGTAAAAGCAATGACTAGTATTTTAGAACCAGTGATGATTGTAGTTTTAGGGGGAATGGTTGGAACCATTTTGTTAGCGATGTATCTACCGATGTTTGCGGTATTTGAAAAGCTGGGATAAAGGATTAATAGCGGAGCTGAAGACGCTCCGGCTACCGTTAATAGTTAGAAGTTATGAGTTAGGAATTAATTTTTTTATTCCTAACTCTTAACTCTTAACTGATTAATTTTATTCTTAACTCTTAAGTCCTCACTATTTAAGAAACTATGACTGTGCAAAAATCTCAGTACGAAGCGAGTTTGGCAGAGTACAGCAATCATCTAGCTGCGATCGCCTTACTAAAGCAATATCGGCCCTACTTGGAGATGATTCCCAGTCTGCGCCGTCCTGATGAAAGTGTCATCACTATCCCCTTGCCAATTGTTCGGCTTCGCAACACTGCTACAACAGCCCCACAAACGATTTGCTTACCCTGTGATGTGGCAATTTTGATGTGCGATCCTGAGTGGAAAATCAAAACTGGAGCCGAAATTTTAGTTTTTATTCATCGTGCTCACGAAGACTTTTCTGATTTGTTGGGACGTTGGCGACAAACCCAAGTTTTCCTCGATAATGATTATGAGTGGCTGATGCCTCTCCGGCACAGTCATATTTTGAGTGAGGGAGCGAATACCATATATCCTTTGTTTGTCGTTTTTAGTGAGACTTCAGAACGCATCCAAAGGGGCCTTGTGGGAGCCGAACTCCCATTTATTATCCAAACACCAGATTTGCTACTTGAGGAAAATTTCACAGATATCTTCTCTCCAGAAATTCCACCAGCTTAGAAAAAGTTAGGAAATATATAGGAATTCGCTTTGATTTCTGAACTAATTTGCGTAGGTAGGCAAATCAAATATGAGTCTTATACCAGTTTTGTATTAAAAGACATATTAGTACTTAAGTACAAAATTGAACTTTGGACACAAATATTGAATCTGCACTCTAGCAGTAAAGTGGCAGACTTAAAGACAGCGACATAAAAGAGCCACAAGTATCTTTAATTCAAGGTTTGTAGTGATGGCTGAAGCCATCATTACAAGCAAATATTAATATTTTTATTTATAGCAATACGATTTGATGTTTGAAAAAAATTAAGTATACGTAGAGTGCGTTAGAAATTTGTTCTAACGCACCAAATTCTTTGGACGGTGTGTTATGCAACTCTTTCACACCCTACGTGTATTTCAATAAAATAACATAGTTTGATTTATTCTTGCCGACTTAGCTAGTTATACAAAAATTTATTTTTACTTTTTGAATTTTTAATAGGAGAGTAATGAGGATTTGGCAAAGATTCAGTAATCTTACTGTTGCCAATAAATAATTGTCGTAGAATTAGAGACATTTCAGAGCAGATATTTTATACTAATGAATCGTTTTTCTCAGAAAATAACGAATTCTCAAGAGAGCATTTCACAACAAACTCAGTTGGGTCAGATGTGTGGTTCTAAACGTCTATTTCGCGATCGCTATGAAATACTGCAAATTTTGGGTAGAGGTGGTTTTGGCATCACGTTTTTAGCCAAAAATGCCGTATTACCAGGGAATCCCCTGTGTGTCATTAAACAACTTTCTCCAAAAGTGACTAGTCCCCAAAGTTGGCAAAGAGCATGTACACGCTTTGAAAAAGAAGCAAGAACTTTGGGCCAACTCGGTAGTCATTCGCAAATTCCCATGCTACTAGACTACTTTCAAGCAAATGGAGAGTTTTTTTTAATTCAAGAATATGTGCCGGGTTTGACTTTGGCACGAGAAGTGCGGCAAAATGGGCCTAAAAGCGAAGCCTCTGTCAAACAGTTTTTGCAAGAATTATTACCTGTATTACAGTATCTTCATAAACATCATGTGATTCATCGCGATATTAAGCCCCAGAATTTATTGCGGTGTGAGTATGACGGGCGGGTAGTGCTAATTGATTTTGGTGCAGTGAAACAGCAATTAGTTAATGCTTGTGAAAACTCTATCAATCAAGCTGCAAACACCAACTTTATCGGAACTAGAGGATTTGCACCACCAGAACAGTTTTCTCTACGTCCAGTTTATGCCAGTGATATTTATGCACTGGGTGTAACTTGTATTTATATGTTGACTGCTAAAAGTCCTTTAGAATTTGACTACGATCCCAATACTGGTGAAATATGCTGGCAAAAACAGCTAAATATTAGCGACAGTTTCGCCCAGATTTTAGCAAAAATGGTGAAACTTACGTTAGATGAACGGTTTAAGAGCGCTGAGGAAGTGATGAAAGCTTTAAGTTACGAAAGCTATTTACCTACTTTGGCTAACTGTCTAACTACCCAAAAATTAAATAATAAAAGTATTACACAGCACGAAATTACACAACATGAAAATTATGATGTATACGTGCCACCTGTAGCCAGAACTGCAAGTGCCATTCGGAAATGGAGATCAAGGCTTAAGGAAACAAGGTAGCATATAGGACTCATATTTGA
>NZ_JAWJTF010000200.1:0-4673 GCF_048836525.1 Nostoc sp. CALU 546 | reverse complement strand
TTTTTTAGTTCAAATCACAGTAGGGTTTATACCCAAGATTCAATGGTTAATGTTCTCACTTGTTGAAGTACCATTTTTATCGAGGAAGGCAAGAGGCAGAGGAAATCTTGGAGAGGCTACGCCAACACCTACGCGCATGGTGTCTTCGTAGTAGCTGATAAAAACCTATTTTGGGTTTATCCGATATTAGGTTTTACAATACAACTGAGTTTAGCAATATGTATTTCTCATGGAGATCGAATAAACCATCGCCAGAAAAAAGGCAAGCTAAAGTGCCTAAATCAGTTTTCAGCGAAGAGTACAATCGGTTTCGCCAGCTACTTATCGAAGCCCGCAAAACTGCCAAGCTCACTCAAGCAGAGTTGTCGGCAAAGTTAGAGCTTCCACAATCTTATGTATCAAAGTATGAACGTGGAGAGCGTCGTCTTGACGTGATTGAATTTTTACAAGTTGCCCAAGTTCTTGAAATCGATCCGCTTGCTTTTATCAAAGAACTGTTGAAATACGAAAAGGAGACATAATAATCATTATTCAATATGTTGACTTTAACGCAGCAGATACAATAATTAATACCCAATATCAGAACGAATGGCATGAGATTAGTAATACTCTGACTAGAATGCCTTTGCACATCAAAGCTTCAGATCAAGCTGGAATTCAGGGTAATGCAATATTCGATCCAGTCGGTACGAACGAATACATTAAAACTGCCTTTGTTCATGATGGTTGGCAATCAAATATACCTATTCCATCACCTTACAGATTTTTGGGTACAGAGGTTGATTTTGCCAAAGCTGGCATTATCATTGAAATTCAGTTTTCTAACTATCCTTTCTTACTAAATAACACCTTGCGTTCAGAATTATTTTTCAAAGCTAAAACTGAATTTCTTGGATACCCGACTCATCTGGTAATTCTAGTAACAAAGGCTTTGATGTTTCCTGCTTCTAATAGCACTCTTTATTACGAGCAAGCTGTTAATCAGTTAACAGCTTTGGCTAAAAACCAAGTTTTTGATGTACCAATCAGACTGGTTGGATTATTTGAACAACAAAATACAATAGTGCCTATCATCTGGACTGAGTATTTATCTAAAAGATATTCTAGAACCGTGAATACTAGAATTAGTCGCCAATGCCAAATCATTGCTGGACGTTCAGCCCGTAGTCGTTGTCTATTTAACTTACTGTAAAAATTAATCTATTAAGTCCATAATCTCAATTCAATTTGTTCTACTTCTTCTACCTGTTTTACTATTTGATTTTGTAAAGAGGTCTTTTTGCCATTACCATTAAGATTTGGATCTACTGGAATCTCTTCACCTCTGAGATTCGCTGCAAAAGCAGATTCTTCATAGATCAATCTATCTTCCATTTCTTGCAAGTGATACTCTTCTGGATAAATTTTTGCTTTGCTGCGTTCTGAAGCTTTATTTCCTACTTGCACATCAAACTTAAATTTATCAATAGATTGACCAGTTTTTTCAACATAATCGCGCAATGTTTTTAAATTTGGAAAGCAACCATTTTTATCTGGATTGCCACTGAGACGACGCAACGCAACTTGATGGTATTTTGGTTCAATTTCTGACCCGATAAAATGGCGTTCATGATCTCTCGCAACCACTGCCGCAGTACCAGATCCCATAAATGGATCTAAAACAATATCATTTTTGTTAGTTGTAGCTAAGATAATTCTAGCTACCAAGTCTTCTGGAAATTGGCAGGGATGTATAGTTTGTTCTTCATGGTTGTGTTTAACATTCCGAAATAGCCAAATATCACCAGGATTTTTCCCTTCTGGATTGCATGAAAGTTGCCCCTTCCTATTTCCCCGATAATGTTTCTTATTTTGATACTTTTGGGGAACTCTAATAGGATCTAGATTAAATTTATAGTTATCCGATTTAGTAAACCAAAGAATACTTTCATGTCTACAAGAAAACTTTTTCTGTGCATGAAGACCATGTTGCCTAGCCCATATAATTCGGTTGCGAGGAATTAATCTGCATGACTCTAAAATCGGAAAAAAGCGAATATCCAGAGGAATCAGCATTCCTCGGTCAGAAAAAGCACCAACTTGCCAAAATAGAGAACCTGTATTTTTGAGAATCCGGCTACATTCAAGCAGAAGTACTGTTTGTTCAGCCAAATAAATCTCAAGAGCCTGCCTTGATTCATATTCTTTGCCTAGATTATAAGGTGGAGAGGATATAACTAAGTCAACACACTCATCTGGCAGATTACTCACCAGTTGTAAGCTATCCTCTAAGAGAATCTGGTCTAAGGGTAGATTCTCTTTATTAGTCTTCATTACGATACCTACCTTGCAAGTAATACTAGACTTTGGTGATTATAACCTATTTTAGGTTATTAGCCAATTATTGAAAAAAATATCAATAGTAAGCAGAGTACAATACCCTACTTACTTTAATGATCTACCTTGCTGCCGTAGACAAACCTAAAGGCGATCGCTTCTAAAATTAGGATTGGGACTCTAACCAAATCTCGAAAGAATTTCTTCCCCAATCCCCAGTCCCCAATTCAATTAGCTTTACGCTCTTTCAGCACTTGATCTAGCAAGCTTCTAGCAGGTTGTGCTTTAGCCAACGCTACTTGATGGTCATTATAAGCACGAACAAGGCGAGAAAGACTGCTCACACCTGCCTTAAGTTGCTCAAGTTCCTCACCAGCAACCAGTTCACCATCAAGCATCCGCCCAATCAACGGTTTGATATCGCCCACTTCCTGCCGGACTTTTTGGAGTTTTTCTAGGGTACTCAGTAAAGTTTTTAGTGAGTTTAATATATCGTCAATATCCTGGACATCCTCCACTGGCTCAGACGAATCTTCTATTGTTACCGTATCTTTGTCTGAAACTGTAGGTAATTCCTCTACAGACGTTTCACTTGTAACCCCGTTTGCTCGTGCCATCAACGCTTCCTCAAGGAATTTCCCTCAGTGTATCGCTGATCTCAAGTTACCAAAGATAGTATTTTATAATTCGTTAAATAATTGTACGTAAAAACTTATCAAAGACTTATTCATCTGTGTCAGATGCGAAGTCATCACGCCATTTTATAGAATCATTTAACCGCTATATTCATAAAATGTTAGGACAACTACTGTTCTGGATTAAGAAAACGGCTAGAAATAATGAAGTCTAAACATTTTTATAGAATTTTTTCAAGATATGTTTCTAGATACATTTCGGAAAATCTCTGTCCGGCAAATTCCATCTTTAAAAAAGAAAACTATTTCATTAAAAAGTACACAAGATAGCGTCTTGAATTCAGATATTCAAGCTGTAAAGAATTGTCGAGAATGGATTATCTCTCAAACCAAAAATACTTTTGACAATACAAGAGTACTAGGAGTAGTAGCTGCTGCTAATAAAGCCGACAGCTTTTTACCTTACACCATTCCCAAAATCATTCAACAAATTGCTGATATGGGAATGAAAGCAGATATGATTATTGGGCTGAATCATGGTTTTGAATGTCCAAAAGTAATTGAATATTTTAACTTATTGCCAAATGTCAAAATTACTCACTTATATACCGAACCCAAGCCAGAAAATAATATCTCAGCTAAGATATTTGACAATGTAAAATGCATAGGTGAACCTTATTTTTTAGATAATATTTCTCCTGAATCTTCTCAGCATAGAATATTTATTGTTCACCAGAAGGTTAGTTTACATTCATCAGGGAAGATCAGAGTTTTAGGTGATATTTATGGCTCATTACTGTTAAAGAGTATAGAAAAGGGATGGACGCCTCCTGAGTTTGTAGTAACTTTCGATGCTGAAACTCAGTTTTTACTGGAAACCAAATCTCAAGCAATGGAGTCAAATTTAGATACTAATAGCTTGATGCTAATAGTTAATGAGCTAAAAAAAAGTCCACAAATCGATATTTTAAGTACACGCAATAAATTTGTGGTTTATCAAAAATCTACGCTGGATAACATGGAAATTCTCTTACCTGATTATAGTCAAGAAGTACCTCCTATCCAGTTCTTTCTAAATGTTGTACATGGTAGATTTTCTGGTTATAAGTGGAACCCTGGAGGTGGTATTGTTGCTAGAACAGATGCAATAATTAGCTTGTTAGTGATAATTAGTGAAAGATATCCAGGAATACGAGTTGAAGATGTACATCTCAGCATATTAGCTCATCACGCTGGTTTTAGCTCTGATATATTATTGAAAGTTATCTCTATAAATAGATGTCCTAAGATAGGTGAGATGACTACGAATAGTTCCCTCAAAAGTGCTTGGATGGAGCAAATTTATAGATGGAATTCTGGCTGTAAAGGTTTAGAGTTATGTTACGGCAAACACAATATTAGTCCAATAGTAGATGATGGATTTCCTTGGTTTACCATCACAAAATCACTAGATTTTTTACGAGTATTAATAGGTCATAGGAAAATTAATTTATCCACTATTATTAAAAACGTGAATTTTCTGGCGATCGCTCTAATTACTTCCCGTCAAATAAGACGGAAAAGCTCTCATAACCCTGATGTCTTACAAGGCCCTACAGCCAAAGCTTTTTGGTAAAAATTAAGTGTTAGGGACTTTTGCAAGAGGTCTTTAGTGGCATTCCACGCTGATATAGCAGGAGGCAGGCGGCAGGAGGCAGGAGACAAGTGGCCTGGGGGCGGAGG
>NZ_JAWJTF010000129.1:5701-23946 GCF_048836525.1 Nostoc sp. CALU 546 | reverse complement strand
ACATGAACTGAAATCATCCAATTGGTGGACCAAGTGGGGGTTCCTTGGGTGTCAACTTGGTCTTGCTGTGCCGGTGGTGATGTCGCCTGCGGCGTGTGTGATTCTTGTCGCTTGCGGCTAGCAGCTTTTGCCGAATTGGGACTTGTTGATCCAGTGGCCTATGCTTAATGTGGGCATTGGGCATTGGGCATTGGGCATTGGGCCTCTGGTTCTTCTGCTCCCGCTGCTCCCCCTGCTCCCCCTGCTCCCTCATCCCTCGCCTGCACTCCACCTACCTGAATCAACGCCTGTATCCCAGCTAAGTTTGATTTGGGTAAATGCTGTAAACCGCGTTTCACCCAACGGCGATTCACACCAGTTAAGGGGGCTAAATCTGCGATCGTTCCCAGTGTAAACAGTGCTAACATCGGTTGGATCAAGCCCTTAGTCGCCCCTAGCTGTTGTGCTAAAGACACTGCCAAAATGTAAGCAACACCAACACCAGCAACACCCCGATAAGGTGAGGATTCAGCTATTAGTTTAGGGTTGAGGATAGCGTTAGCTGGCGGTAATTTTTGGGGGATATCATGATGATCGGTGATAATTACTGCAACACCAAGTTCTCTAGCTCTAGCAACTGGTTCAAACGCAGAGATGCCATTATCTACAGTCAGAATTAGCCCCACACCTTCGCTGTGGAATTCTTCAACTATGCGTTTATTAATACCGTAGCCTTCATGCATCCGGCTGGGAATAGCATAATCTACCTGTGCGCCTAAAGTGCGGAGACTACGCAAAAGTAGAGCAGTGCTGGTCATTCCATCAGCATCGTAGTCACCACAAATCGCAATTTTTGTTTGAGAAGCGATCGCATTTTGCAACAACTCCAAACTAATCGCCAAATCTGGGAAATCTTCTAACGGCGAAGGCAAAACTAAAGATTCTGGATTTAAAAATGCTTGTACCTGTTCTGGTGTTTCCATACCCCGATTAATCAACAACTGGCTGACAATTGGTGAAATATTTGTCAAAACCGCCAGCTTTTGGGCAAATTCTGGTTTTTGCGGATAAACTTGCCAGCGCTGATCAGGTAAGCGCCTGGTAGGTTTTGAGAATTCAGATACAGGTCGGTCTAGCACAATACAAGTCAGGAGTTATTAGTTAGGAGTGTTGAATTTAAAGTTGTTTCTTAACTCATAACTAATAACATTAATTTGCTATCTAAAACACGTTTATCTTACCATCATCCATAATATACAACGAGCGATCGCCTGGAGAGCGCCAAGTCGGACGGAGTTCTAGCCGCAATGTACCAAAGTTAGGTTTCGAGACAATTGCTTGTAGTGATAAACCCGTTTCGCTCCAAAATATCAGAGATGTATTTGGCTCTGTACCCTCTATTTGTTCTAAATTTAATTTCTGTCCTGGACTCAAAGAAATTGCACCAGTCCCGGAGGGCTTTTGGATTTTAATCAGGTTGGGTGTGCTATTTACAACTTCAACTCGGATGTGTTGCCCCGGTGTAAACTGAATTGGGCGAGAACCACACTTAGAAGCACAAGTTCCAGCTAAAGTATTGCTGGGATTATTGATTGCTGTAACTACAATGGTAGCTGCGACTAAAGCAAATGATAGAGGTCTAAACATAATACATAGTACAAACACTGTACCGAAATACTACTTTAATAAGCCCCGTTAAACCTCAGTATATTTTCCAAAATTACTTTGGTAATTCCCAGTTATTAAATTACTGATTACAAATTATTTTTTATAAACATCTTCTCTCGCACTAATAGCGTAAATTTCGATCTCTTTGAAGTCAATATCGAATGTCTCTAGACATTGGTTTAGGGTTTGTTGACGAGGTATTTAAAAAGGTCATCAATTACAGCATCAGCCGCAAGTAAATTTCCTCCTCTCCAAGTCAAGTAATTGATAGGGTAAACATGATTTTGTTGAACTGCTCGAAGATGTTTCCAGAGTGGTTTTTCTTTGAGTTCCTCAAGAAAATTTTGGCTATCATCAGTCAAAGTTCCCACAAATATCACATCACCATCAGCTTTCTCTAATTCTTCTATAGAAATGTAAAGCTGTGCAGAAGGTGCGATCGCATTTTGAGCTTGGGGACGTTGTAGCCCGACATCTTGAAGAATAAAATCAGGAAAGGAGTTTTTAGTTTCACTAAATATCACACCAGGAGCTAAAAATACGAGAGAAATTTCTTTGTTTTTATAGCGATCGCCCAAAGCTGCTTTGAGTTTTTCAACTCGTTGATGATAATGTTCCCAAGCTTGCTGTGCAGCCTCTTGTTTTCCTAAAACCTGAGTCACAAAATCAAATAACTCTCGCCAAGTTTTATTTTGCCAATTAAATAGTACAGTAGGAGCAATTTGCGAAAGGAGAGGATAAAATTGTTTTTCCGCATTCCAACCTATAATAATATCGGGCTTAATCAGTAAAATCTTTTCTAAATTAGGTGAAGAAATTCCTAATGAATTGATACCTTCAACTTTACCTTCTAGATATGTATGTTCATCCAGCATATCAACATAGGTACTTCCCAGGGGCTTAACTCCCAAGGCAATTGCATTACCTAAAGTCGGTAAAGAAAAAGTGACAATACGCTGTGGGTTTATAGGAACACAGGTTTCTCCCATTGTGTGTTGAACGACGCGGCAATCTTTACTTGCCAAATTAGTAGGAGAAACTGTGTTTTTAACTGTGTGATGACTACAAGCTGTAATCAGCCCAATAATCAAAAGCATTAATACTAAACAACGTATCCAATAGCGTATTGTCACTCTTTTCATGCTTCAGTCAACTTCTCAAGATGTCCGCAAAATTATCTCTTAGATAAAACCTAAATTAAAACTGCACTGAAACTGAACCAGTCACGGCAAAAGGTGAACCTTGAGAAATGTTTGCTGAATTGTTTGAACCGGAAGCATAACGAATATCAAAGAGGTTTTCAATACCTAACCGAAAAGTCAGGTTATTAACTTTGTAAGCAGCACCTAAATCTACTCGCACGTAGCCAGGAAGCTCAAAACTATTTTCGTTATCTCCTTCTCTTTCACCCACATAAACTAAACCAGTACCTAAACTCAACCCTCTGAGCGAACCTCCAGTAAAGTCGTACTTACCATAAAGCCCCACGCTGTGTTCTGGAGTATTAATCGGGCGGTTACCTTCTTGTCCAGGGACAACACTTTTGGTAACTTCTGAATCTAGGTAGGTGTAAGCTGCAATCAAGCTAAAATTCTCGGTTACTTTTCCTGTAACGTCCAATTCAAATCCACGGCTACGAATATCGCCTACAAGGATGCTGAAATCAGGGTTGCTGGGATCTGTTTCTGCAATGTTTGTTTGTTCCAACTGAAACAGTGCAGCCGTGATACTCACTCTATCATTTAACAGATTTACTTTAGTACCAACTTCATATTGAGTAGCTTTTCTAGCCTCAGGAAAACCACCGTCTGAAAGTAAACCAAATTGTGGCTCTGTCGATTGACTAAAGCTAGCATAAATTGAAGCTGAATCTGTCAGACTATAAACTAACCCGATGCTTGGAGAAATGTAATTGTCATCTTGTGCAGGTACGCCACCACTTATATACTCAAATCCGCCGTAGCGCAAACCTGCCAGTAAACGAAATTGCCCAAGTTTTATGAAATCTTGAATGTAAACGCCCCAATTGCTGTCACTAAAATCAACTGTGCTATTAGTAAGTCCGGTGGGGATAGGAACATCAAAAGTAGGGTTAGCAACGTCAATACTACCAAAAAAACCAGCATTAACACCATTGAACCTTGAACTGTATTTATTGTATTCAACGCCTGCTAATAACTTATGTTCTGTCTCTCCAATATTGAAGTTACCTCTGATTTCACCTCGAAGATTGTATTGATTATAGTCATCAAAAATTGTTCGGTAGAAACGTGTTAGAGTATCACCCTCAAAACCAAGTGCGACAAAGATCGGATTAGCTTCTCTTTGTGTATTAAAGTACTGACCGCTGAGGTTAAGCGACCAATCCTTACTAATTGGCTGATCTAAGTAAGCTGCAATCCGATAGTGATTGTAGATTTGGCTATTGCGGGGATCTGTATAACTGCGGTCATAGAAAAACTCACCATTAAAAAATTTTGCTCCAGTATTAAAGTCTTTATCTTGCCGGTAATACTCACCTTCAATTGTTAAAGAACCGCCTTCGCCCGTTGATAACGTTACTGAGGGAGCCACAAAAATACGATTATCTTCAACGTTGTCTACAAAATAATCTGAATCTTGAAAGGCCAGAATCAAGCGATAAAGTACATTTTTGTCGTCAGTTAACGGCCCTGTTAAATCCACCTCACTGCGATAAAAATTAAAGCTGCCTATATCGGCTGAAAATTTATAACTGGGCGTAGCTTGGGGCTTCTTTGTAATATAGTTAACTACTCCACCAGGTGAACCTGTGCCATAAAGTAACGAAGAGAAACCTTTCAAAATTTCTAGACGTTCAATATTAGCAAAGTCTCTGATTAAAGAGCGGTAATTATCTCGTAACCCATTGACATAAACTTGGCTACCTGTACTAAATCCACGAATTTGAAAGTCAGTGAACAGTCCACCCTGTCCAACGTTTCCGGCCGTGACTCCACTAATGTAAGGGGCTAAGTCTTCTACTCGTCGGGGTGCTTTATCCTCAATGAATTCCTCTGTAATTACGCCAATTGATGCAGGTGTTTCTAGTAGTGGAATATCCAGCCTACTTCCAGTGTTAGCATCTGGTACACGATATCCATCTTGTTCTCCTGTCACTACCAACTCAATCGCATCATCTTGCTGCGCTGCTGGTTCTTTTTGCGGTGTCTGAGTTTCTGGTATTTCTTCTACTGGAGGCGTTTCCGACTGCTGTGGTGGCTGCATCGCGGTTGCACTAGAATTTATCCCAAAAACCAGCCCTGTATTGTCATCAAATAATTCAACTGTTGGTAAACTTGTTTCACCTACTACTGTCACCCGCACAGTATTAGTGTCAATATTGATAACTGTTATTTCAGTAATTCCCGCATTTGGTTTTTCTGAACGGAAGTTGAAAGCATTGCCGTTAGGTAAACGCAATTGAGCATTAGGAATATCGGCAATAAAATTATTACCAGTACTGCGATTTGTAATTTGTAGTTGTTCTCCAAGGGGTGTCTCTAAAATTACCTCCACACCATTTTGGGTGGAAGTTGCTTTTACTCCCGCGATCGCGATAATTTCTGATGTAGGTGTTGGTGACTGTACCAAAATTTGAGAGTTGCCAAAAGAATTAGCATCTTTTGCCCATGTTGCTTGCATTCCTAGAAGAAAAAATACACCTGTCAGCAATAGCGACAGCCGCAGTTGTAAAAAATTCACCATCACTCCCACACCTTAAAGCTTAATAAAAACTTTTCCTGATTAGCTTAGGGAAAACTATCAAGGTGAAGATAGTGATAATTCTGCTTAAACGGAATTTTTATTCGGCTCAAACGGAAATTGTTTTTAAACAATCCTGTGGACGGATGCTAAACTTTTTCCGAAAGGCTCTCCCAGATTTGCTCTGTTAGTTTAGAAGCGATACTCTAGGAGAGTCGCTTGAAGGTAAGAGTCAACGGGAGGTAGAGGAAATGTTAGGAATTACACTCCAAGAAACACGGGTTTATAGAGAAATTAAGGAAGAAGGACGCTCAGTAGAAGCCCGCACACTGATTTCGCGTCTATTAACCCGTAGGGTGGGCAAATTACCTCAAAAGGTAAGTCAGCGTGTGGAATCTTTGTCTCTAGAACAACTGGAAAATCTCGGTGAAGCGTTGCTTGATTTTACTAGTATGGCAGATTTACTAGTTTGGTTAGAAGCGATTGCAGATCACTCGTAAATTCTCTGGGAAAACCATGAAGGCTCAAACGGAAAATTTTTTCATACAATCCCGTGGACGGATGCCAAACTTTTTCCGAAAGGCTCTCCCAAAGGCAGTCAAATCATTGTAACCGACCATATTGGCAACTTCTCCAACTTTCCATGTCCCAGTTTGCAGCATTTGCCATGCTTGTTCCATGCAATAACCGTGGAGAAAACCAAATACTGTTGTACCAAACACCTCACGAAAACCCTGTTTGAGAGTACATTCATTTAACCCTACCAGCCTTGCCAACTCTCTGAGACTAGGTGGATTCTCTAATCTTTGCTGCAAAATATCCCTAGCATAATAAATTCTGTCTACTAAATCGCCTGTTAATGGATGAGGATTGCTATTACTCTCTTGAATTTCCATTTCCACAGCTAACAACATTCCCATCAACTCTAAAGCTTTACCTTCCAGATAAACCCGCTTGGCGATTCCCCGATAAGGACAGTGGATAATTTGCTTGGCGACAGTTTGCATAGCTGGTGTTGCAATACCATCACGACAGTAGCATGGTTGTGCAGATGTTCCGACCAAATGCTGTAATTCTCTTGGTATTTCCCCATCTGGATAACCAGCCATAGAGTGCAGTGTTTCAGGCAACATTTCGATAATCACTTCCAAGAAAGGCTGTTTGGTGGAAATATCACCTAGTGATTCTTTTTCTATACCTCTACCGTAGACACCATATCTTCCACCTTCCAGAAAAGTTTGCCGACACTGAGTTTGTCCAGACAGATGAAAGTGATACTCTATGCCGGTTGTATCCAGATCGGAGAATTCTATCATCAGGCGATCGCACACTCTATAGTCAGCAATGGTCAAATTAAAACCTTCCCTGAGTTGAATTTCTCGCCAGTAACCCCTTCCCAATGGCTGCGGGAACTTGTGTATCACATCAAACTTATCCTTGGGGTCAGGATAGTGACTAGTTCCATTAGTCCGCATCTCGTTCCACAATTCGTTGTAAGCTTGTTGGGAAATGGTGATAGTCATATTCTGCTCAAGTCTAAATTTATCCCCTAATTAAGAAATTATCTCATTAAATTGGGTAAAGATAGTGAGGCGATCGCTTGACAACTATGGCATTTTTCCAAGTGAAGGTTTCCACTCACCCAAAAGGTTGAGAGGAGCGAATTTATTTATAGAGCAATACAGTTCAGAATGAGCAACAAAACACTTGTAGAGACGGCGATTCATCGCGTCTTCAAAGACAAATTATCTACACCAGTAACCTTAACCCAAGCGTATTGATTTATAGAGAAGGTAGAAGGATTTTTTAAGGTGACATTGAGTTGACTAAATTTAAATCAAAGGAAAAAGATTAAAAGCCAAAGAAATAATAGTCACTAACTAACTGAACTTGGCTTTTCCCTTTCTCCTGTGATATCTCTTTAACCGAAGCGTCCACTGATATAATCTTCAGCTTCTTTGGTTTGAGGTGAACTGAACATCTGCGCTGTCGGATTAAACTCAACTAATTTTCCCCGACGTTTACCATGCTCGTCAATTTCTGTATTGAAGAAAGCTGTGAAATCTGCGACTCTAGAAGCTTGCTGCATATTGTGTGTCACCATGATGATGGTGTATTGCTCCTTAAGTTCTAAGCAGAGTTCTTCTACTTGGCGGCTAGAAATTGGGTCGAGAGCAGAACATGGTTCATCCATCAATAATACATCTGGCTTCATAGCGATCGCACGCGCAATGCAAAGTCGTTGCTGTTGTCCGCCAGATAATGCAGTTCCCTTCTCTTTGAGTTTGTCTTTGACTTCATCCCAAATAGCAGCGCGTCTGAGGGAATCTTCCACCAATTCATCAACGTTACCTTTGTAACCGTTAGCAAGCGGTGCAAAGGCAATATTTTCGTATATTGACTTAGGGAAAGGATTCGGTCTTTGAAAAACCATTCCGATTTGGCGGCGTAATTTGACCGAATTTATCTTAGAATCGTAGATGTTGCGATCGCGATAATTCAGTCTACCTTCAACCTTAGCACCAGGGATTAAATCATTCATCCGGTTGAAGCAACGCAATAAGGTACTTTTACCACATCCTGAAGGGCCAATAAAAGCAATAATTTGTTTATCAGGAATTTTTAGGTAGACATCTATAAGTGCTAGAAATCCTCCATAATAGACTTTCACACCTTCAACATTAAATACAGAATTATCTTTGTCTATTGTGGCACTATCTGATTGACTTCTACTATTGCTATAAGTCATTTTTCGTATCTCCTAATATCTGTGAATGTATTAAATTAGATATTTAATTATCTAACGGATTGAGAAGCGTTGTCGGATATAAATTGCTACACCATTTAAAGCTAAAATCAAGAGCAACAACGCAATAATTGTTGCTGCTGCTGCACTAGCAAAACCCGGTTCAGGACGAGTGATATAACTGTAAATTTGAATGGGTAATGCCATAAATCTCTGGAACAAACCAGGGTCAAAAGTAAGAAAACCTACAGCACCGACAACAATTAGAGATGCTGCATCACCAATAGCACGAGATACAGAGATAATCACCCCTGTCAAAATACCAGGAACAGCATAAGGTATGACATGACTGCTAATAGTTTTCCATTTGGTGACACCTAAGCCGTAAGAAGCATTTCTCAAAGAATCCGGGACAGCGCGAATTGCTTCTCTAGAGGTGACAATAATGACTGGTAAAGACAGCAAAGATAAAGTCAATGCACCAGAAATCAAAGCAGGGCCAAACCCAAGCAAATAATTAAAAACTCCTAAACCCAGCAACCCATAGACGATAGAAGGTACACCCGCCAGATTACTGATATTAATCTCAATAATCGCTGTCCACCAAGCTTTGGGTGCATACTCTTCGAGATATAAAGCTGCTCCTACACCAATTGGGACAGTTACAAAAATCACAACAAGTCCCAACAAAATGCTGCTAACAATAGCAGGACGAATACCACCTTGGTCAGGAAAACGAGAAGGGGTATCTGTGAGAAATCCTGGGGACAAAAATCTACCTAATCCGTCTCCCAAAATATCGAAAAGGAGCAAAGCTAGGACAAATATCCCAATCATCAAACCGAATAAAAAAATTACTTCAAATACTTTTCCTAAACTCTCCCTTTTGTCAACATTATCAGTAAATTCTGCCCCAGATGCAAAGGAATCATTTTCTTGATAACTAGTAGCCATATTTTATTACTCGTATTTTTCCTTATAACGATTAGCAATCCAGTAACTAACAATATTCAAAGATAGGGTAATCAAAAACAAAACCGCACCTACAGCATATAAAGTCTTGAAATTGAGACTTCCACGCGGACTATCTCCACCAGAAATTTGTGCCATATAAGCAGTCATCGTTGCGATTGATTCTGCAAAGCTAATAGTCAGCTTTGGCTGTAGTCCGGCGGCGATGAGGACAGTCATTGTTTCACCCACAGCGCGAGAAATACCTAAAATAATCGAAGCGATAATTCCCGAAAGTGCGGCTGGTAAAACTACTTTAAAAATAGTTTCTAGTTTAGTGATACCTAAAGCATAAGCTCCTTCGCGCAAAGAACGCGGAACTGATTTAATAGCATCTAAGCTAATAGAACCAACGGTGGGAGTAATCATAATTCCCATCATTACCCCCGCACTTAAGGAATTGAATATTTCTAAAGGGATAATATGCCGCAGCAATGGTGTCAGAAACAATAGTGCAAAGTAACCATATACTACAGTTGGAATTCCTGCTAAAAGTTCCACGGCTGGGCGTAAAACTGCTGCTACTTTGGGTTGAGCATATTCACTCAAATAAATGGCAGAACATAAACCCAAAGGAATCGCCACTGACATAGCAATAGCTGTAGTCAAGAAAGTGCCATTAATTAAAGGCCAAATGCCAAAATGCCTCTCTGCAAATAGAGGTGTCCATTTAGTATCAAGAAAGAATTGAGCAAAGGAAACTTCTTGGAAAAAACCAAATGTCTCCTGAAAAATAATTATGACAATACCAAAGGTAGTCAAAACAGAAACTAAAGCACAAGCAAATAAAATCGTTCCCACAATCCTTTCTGATATATCTTCAGATATATTTTTGTCTAGTGATTGTCTGGGTAGTAAATAAGGATCGTCTTGAGAAGTGGAATTTTGCATAAACAGTGAAGTTGTGACTACAAATCAAGTTACAAATGGTCAATAATTATTTGATGCTACAACCCTCCAGATTCCCCCAAATTTATCTGCGGCATCAATCCAAAATCCAAAATCTAAAATCTAAAATTTTTTGACTGGGTATTTGTCTAAAGAAAGTTTGTAATTGGTTCACCTGGTTTGGCTTTTTGAAATTTTGTCCCAGTTTCACCAGCAGCAAATTTTTGTTTTACCTTGACGTAAGCTTCATCAGGTAGTGCTACATATCCAGCACCATCTACCCACTTCCAAGAATTTTCTAGATAAAAATCTACAAATTCTTTGACTGCTGGTTTGTTATCTAAAGATATCTTACTGACATATATAAACAGGGGACGAGACAAAGGTGTGTAGGTATTTTTGAGGACATTATCCAACGGAACTGGTTTTTTGCATTCTCCTTTGAGATTTTCGATAGCAACTAAATTGAGCTTTTCCTGGTTTTGAATGTAGTAAGATATCCCTACATAAGCCAATGCTGATTCATCTCCAGAAACACCTTGCACTAGCAGATTTTGATTATGGCTAGGAGTGTAGTCGGTGCGGCCATTCTTGGCTTTACCAGTAACGGCTTGAGTTAAATAATCAAAAGTTCCCGTATCAGAAGCCGGAGCATAAAGCTTCAGTGGTAGCTTAGGAAATTTAGGATTAACTTGATCCCAAGTCAAGATTTTGCCGTCTGATTTAGCACTCCAAATTGTGTTCATTTCCTTAATAGTTAGACATTTAGCAAAATCGTTTTTACGATTTGCAATTACAGCTACGCCGTCTAAACCTATCGGTAACTCCACAAACTCAATGTTCTTACTTTTACATTTTTTAATTTCTTCATTTCTGATGGTACGAGAAGCACCAACAACATCAATATCGCCATTACAAAATTTACTGAAACCGCCACCAGTACCACTGGAAGCAACACTAACTTTCGCGTCAGATTTCACCTTCTGGTATTCTTCTGCAACTGCTAAAGAAATAGGAAAACCCACGGCTGCACCATCAATACTCACTTGACTTTTCAATTCTTGTCCACCGTTACAAGCAGTGATGCTACTGGCAAGAACCATTAAAGATGTGAAGAAAAAGCTATCTTTAAATCTGCGATGAAAGCTCATAAATTAACAATTGAGATAAAGTGACTATACCAATAATGCTGCTTAAAAAAGTAAAGTTTATGCTTTGCTAGCAGCTTGAACTTTGTCAAAAATTGCCCCATCTTCAAAAAACTTTTTCTGGATAAGCTCCCAACCACCTAAATCTTGAGAGGTAAATAAAGTTTTAATTGGCGGCTGTTTTGACGCTACTTCTTGAGTGACAGTGGGGTTAACAGGACGATACTGTAATTTAGCAAATTCCCGTTGAGCTTCTGTTGAGTAAAGAAAATTGACAAATGCTTGTGCAACTTCTCTTGTACCGTGTTTATCAACGTTTTTATCAACTAGAGCTACAGGATTATCAATGGAAATATTAACTTGAGGCACAACATAAGGCAGTTTCAATCCACCTATTTGCGCCAAAATTACCTCATTTTCGTAGTTAATTAAGACATCTCCCTCACCTTTTTGGAAGAATGAATCACTAGCTTCACGGGCATCTTTCGTCAATACCGGGATGTTCTTATAAACTTTGGTGACATAATCTAATGCTGCGGTTTCGTCACCACCTGTTAAACTCACAGAACTCCAAAAAGCTAAGAATTCCCAGATAGCAATACCAGAAGTTTTTGGGTTAGCTGCAATTATTTTCACGCCATCTTTTGCCAAGTCTGCCCAAGTCTGAATGTTTTTGGGATTACCTTCACGAGTAACGATCGCAGCTACAGATTTACTGACAATACCATTTCTCGGATATCTGGTTTCCCAACCTGACTTAATCAAACCTGCTTGCTGAATTTTGATCACATCTAGGGGAAGTGCCAAATGTACTATATCTGCTTCTTGCGAACCGTCAATGACTGTAGCCGCTTGAGCGCCAGAACCTCCATAAGTCGCCTCAATCGTGACGTTTTGGTTGTGTTCTTTCTTCCAGCTTTCGACAAATTTGGGAATTATCTGGTCATGTGCAGCTTTGGTAACGGAGAAAGAAGCAAGTTTGATATTAACATCATTTTTGCTAGCTGAACTACTTTCAGAACAGGAGGCAACAGCCATACTCAAAAAAGTACCTATTAGAAATAGACTTACAAAGCTTTGCACAGTGTGTCTATTCAACCAACTTCTAATTGTGTGTTGATAGCAGAATTTTATAGTCCGCAAGGCTTTTATGGCATAAGCCTGTATCCCTTCACTTAGGAATTTACTTAATTGTGTTGGTTGTTGCGACTTGCTCATCAGAATTTACCCCTAAATCTACGGTATTTCTAGATGTATACCGTAATTAAAAGAATTATAGGGTATATAGAATAATATTCATCATCTGGATTAATTTTTTTTTACTAGGTGAGCAATTTGTCATCAAAAGTCTGATTTACCAAGGGATTTCAAGAAACGGGTTTTTTCTGCTGGAAAGGGAGACACTCTGATTGCACACATACATGAAATTTGCCAAAAAGATGTAATAAGTAATACAAAATAATAATATAAACTCGAATTTTTTAGCCAATAAAGCTTTTTTTAAAACAAAGTAGCTGCACTACAACATCTTGAGTATCATATTTTGCGATCGCACTCATTGCAATAACTTCCCTTCTTGTGACACTTGGGAATTGACTCATATCTCAACTGCAACTCATTGAATACCAACAAAGTCGAGTGAATCCTGCTGTTCTTCCTCAAATTCTAAACAAAGTTCAATTGCTTCTTTAATGCGTTCCACTAACTCATCTAAAGTTTTAGTCTTTCTTCTATTTATCTATTTTTATCTATTGAGTCTATCATCCTTCCTTGGTAAGGATGACGTTGCTGGTCAAGTTCAGCAAATATATCTATCAACTCTGGTTAGTCTTGTCAAACTCCAAATAATTTATTCAATTTTGCAAGCCTTTCTTCATCTGTCAAGTCTAGTTTTGCTACGACAGGTTCAGTAGAAGTAAGCTCTAGATTAACGATTATTTCTGCTCCATCAGGAATACTGTGAATTTGCTCTAATAATTCAATAGTTTAACCGCGTTTTATTCCCCTAATCTTCATTTTATACTTACTCCTGTAATCACTACTATTCAAATCTCAGACATTTTCTCATCACTTAATGCTAACTGATGTAGCGGCTGGTTGTCAGATATTGACTCTCCTGGTAGAACAGATAATCAGGCGATAATATTTAAGTACTCACCAACTGAGTCAGACCCTTCAATATACGTAGCACGTGGTACAATTCATTTCCAGGGTTTAGCATCAAAAAAACCTTTGATAAAGCATAACGCGGTGGATTTACTGTCACTAATTTGACGAAAATAAACTCGCTTTCCGTGGCAATTCCATAAGAATTATTAATTGCGAATTACGAATTACGAATTATTTGCTGCTTCCAGCCAAACTTCCACTTCATCTGCTAGTAACTTCTGCGCTGCATCCATCATTGATGTTGCAATATCTTTGAGGTCTTCGCGGTTGTTCAAGTAAGTTTTTAACGCTTCCATTGGGTCGATGCTGCTACTCGCACTCAATTCAGGAATTCGGGGTCTGGCTAATTGACTGACTAATTCTGCTTGAATGGTGTAGGTGTGAGCGGGACTTAAAGCAGTATGTAGAGAGGAACTGTCAATTAAATCCATCTGTTCAGAGCGGAGTTTGTAAATTAGCCGCACTACAGCATCTTGAATATCATACTTGGCGATCGCTTTCATTAACACCGCTTGCGGATCATCTGCTTTCGAGATATCCACCTCAATAGTCTGGAAAGTCCGAACTGTTAAGGGACAAAATTCCCATTCAGCGCTGCCCCGCTCCAGTTCCAGCATCACATAGCCTTTGTCTTCTTTTTCTTCGCTAAAATCTACCCGTTCAATACTCCCTGGATAAATCACCGGCGGATTGTTGGATTTATTCAGATTTTGATGGCGGTGGACGTGTCCTAATGCTACATAATCAAAACAAGGTCGTGTCAGCAAAGATAGGGGTAGAGTAAAGCCTTTACCTACTGCCAAAAAGCGTTCTGCGCCCAAGGTTGCATTGTCAGCCATCAAGTGAGCCAAAAGAATAGTAGGCACATCGGGGTCAAGACGGCGAACTTCCCCTTCTAAAACAACTCGCAGACGTTCCGTTAATAGTTGGTTTACTTCCGCTAAAGATAAACCTTCAGTCTCTTGGCGAGTCATCAGTGTGGAACGAGTCAGCCAAGGCAGAGTAATTACTTGCACTTTGCCATTACGGGTTTCAATACAGTGAGTAGTTAATGTATCACCAACAACAAACCCTGGCACTCCCAAAGTGCGATAAATATTTAAACTCGCCCCTCCCTGTCCTTGGGAATGTTGGTCATGGTTGCCTACCAATAGGACTGTGGGAATATTGGCATCCATAAGACGGCGAAACTGGTTGGCAAAAGCATGTTGTACATAAGGTGGTGGTGTCGCATCCGGGAAAGCATCGCCACCAAATATCACCATATCGACCGCATCTGTCAGCGCTCGGTCAATACATATAGAGAGAGTATTGACAAAATCCTCCAATCGTGTGTTTAATCCAGTTGTCGGATTAATTCGTCCGTGGGAGAAGCCGCTTCCCATGTGGATATCGGAGAGATGGAGGATTTTAATCATATTTGTCCTTTGTTCTTAGTCATTTGTCCTTTGTCTAATACTAATAACAAATGACTATAGCGGTTCTCGTTTGTATGCAATACATTTTGACCTCTCTCCAAACCTCTCTCCTTTTAGGAGAGAGGCTTTGAATTTACTTTACTCCCCAACGCTAGAAGGGAAGGGGCTGGGGGTTCGGTTTGCATTCCATGCAATTGAGAACCGCTATAAATAATACCAATTCAATTAATGATTGCAACACATGCTTGGATAAAGACGCGATGAATCGCGTCTCTACAAATGGTCTATTTGTCGCATTCTTTTTTCAAATTGGTATAAGTCCTTAGTCCTTAGTCCTTTGTCTAAATACTAATGACAAATGACAAATGACCAATGACTAAATATGAATTCCACATTCTGTTTTATCGCTTCCCCGCCAGCGTCCGGCGCGTTCGTCTTCGCCTTCGCCTACTTTGGTGGTGATGGGTTGGTCGCCGATGCTGGGATAACCTTGGTCGTGGAGGGGGTTGTAGATAACTCCGTGTTCAGCCACGTAAAGCCAGCTTTCTTTGCGTGTCCAGGTAGCTATAGGATTTACTTTCAGCCGACCTTTACCGTCGAATTCAAATATGGGCATATTCGCACGGGTTACTGCTTGGTCACGGCGGCGTCCGGTAATCCAAGCGACGCTATTGAGTTCGTCTAGACCCCGTAGCAGTGGTTCAATTTTTGTAATGTGGTGGAATTTGGCAATATCCTTGTCCCAGAGTTTGTCGCCGTATTTGGCTTCAAAGGCTTCGCGGGTGTCTACATCTGGAGTTTTGAAAGTTTGCAAATCCAGGTTGTAGATTTGTATAGCTTTGGCTACTAATTCTAGGCTTTCAGGGAAGTGGTGCAAGGTGTCGAGGAAGATCACAGGAACGGGATGCTTCAGTTCACTGTAAAGAATATGGGTAATTATCATATCATCCACGTTAAAGGCGCTTGTTTGCACCAGTCCCGTTGGGATATTCTCTATAGACCATGCCAGTATTTCTTTGGGAGTGGCAGTTTCAAATTGCTCATTTAATTTTTCTAAGTCAAAAGCGATCGCTTGGTTTCTAGATTCCGTGGATGCTGTCATGATAATCTTCTATTCAAAATATTTTTACCTTGATTAAGATTTATTTTATCCCATCAAGGCACGTATTCCGCTCGGAGTTCAGGTATTTATTCTGTTCGGAAATTACTACGTTTTGGAACTGGAGAATGGGAAGTCGGCAGACCAGAAGAACAAATCATTAAAAGTAAAAATTGATACTTAAGTCCAAAAATAAGTATTTACTAAGAAATTTTACGGTAATTTAAGTTTTACAATGGTTTTATAGATATATATACTGATTTTGATATGGTTAAGGGACTATTAATAAAAGGGATTTTACTTAAATGAACAATGCAAAATTCAGCAATCCATTAGGACAATCTATAATTATGGGCGCTTTAATGATGTTAACAAGCGTTGGCATCATCACAATCATGAACTTTTTCTAGATCAAAATTTCTAATTTTAGTAATAAGACTTCACATAGTCCCGTTCAAAACTGAGTGGGACTTTTACTTTTTTTATCCAGATAAATCCGTGTGTATTAAATTTCTACTGTAATTTTCGGCAGAGAATAATTCTGAAGCCGTGTTTTTACGTAGCTTTGCAATCAGAGAATTTAGAATAGGGATGCGATAGACCCCTAGTGACCAACTGGCGCTTTCACTCCTGCACCGCCTTTACCCAGAAATAGCAACAGAGGTAATGAGCAAAGGAAGCCTACCCCTACCACCCGAAAGCAATCTGCGTAAGACAAAACCGCAGCTTGGGTATCTACTGTTTGACTTAATAAAGCTAGTGCTTGTTGTTGAGCCGTTGTCGCATCCATACCTTGACCTTGCAGTGCCCCATTGAGCGCATCGAGGCGCTGATTGGTTTCTGGGTCATAAGGACTAAGTTTTGCTAATAGGATGGCTCGATGAAAAGCTTCTCGTCGGTCAAGTAAAGTGGTCAGTAGAGCAATGCCAATGCTACCACCCAGTTGTCGGGTGAGGTTGTAGAAACCAGAGCCGGCAGAAATATCCGGTTTGGGTAGCGGGCCTAAAACTGCCAAACTCAAAGGGAGAAACATCAACACAGTAAAACCCCCACGCCATACCAATGGCCAAAATAAATCATCTATGCCAGTTTGTGGGGTAATTGCTGCGAGTTGAAACATGACTCCAGATGATCCCACAGCACCCATTGCAATTAAAAATCGGGCATCGATTTTGGTGGACAGCTTGCCCAATACAACCATGACGATCGCAGATGCTAAAGCACCAGGTGCTAACAATAGTCCTGTCTGCGTTGCTGTAAAGTGCAGCACACTCTGAGCAAATATCGGCACAGCAAAGAGTGTGCCATAAAGCCCCATTCCTACCACGGCAGATAACACACTTCCAGCAGCTAAAGAACGGTGACGTAAAACTCTCAAGTCAACGGCAGGATGGTCTATTTTCAACTCGTACCAAATAAATAATCCCAATCCGATAATACTGGCGATCGCTAATGTGGTGATAAAACCGGAGGAAAACCAGTCTTCTTTCTCTCCTTCCTCTAACAAAGTTTGCATACAGCCAATAGCAATCACCAAAAACCCAATCCCGAACCAATCGACGGCTTGGCTTTGTGTCTCACTTTTGTCTTTGTCTTTGGGCAAAAATACCACTGACATCGCCACTGCAACGATCCCGAAGGGAATATTAACAAAGAAAATCCACCGCCAGCCTAAGCCATCTACTAAAAATCCCCCTAAAGTCGGGCCGATGGCTGGCCCAGCAATTACACCCACCCCAAAAACTGCTTGTGCTAAACCTTGTTCAGCAGGTGGAAAAGTCTCGAACAAAATCGCTTGGGCTTTAGCTAGCAACCCGCCACCACATAAACCTTGAAGAATTCGAGAAAAAACTAGCATCGGGAGATTAAATGCCAACCCGCATAAAACCGAGGCCAGGGTGAAGCCAATCAACGAGAAGATAAAGTAGGTTTTGCGTCCAAAGTAATCTCCCAGCCATGCAGATAAGGGAATTAAGACGACATTTGCGATCGCATATCCAGTTACCACCCAGCCAACCTCACTGACAGTTGCACCCAAACTAGCCTGTATATCTGTCAGGGCAACGTTAACAATACTGGTATCAATTACTTCTAAGATCGCACCAAGGGAAGCCGTAAAAGCGATCGCCCACTTCAATGGCCCGTGGACATAACCAAATTGGTCAAAACTAGAACGTTTAATGTTGGTAGCCATCAATAATACTAATTTGTAATTAAGAAGCCCAGATGAAATCCAACTTTCTTTTCGATAATTAGTATCAGAGCGATCGCAAAGCTAAAATTAAGCATTTCATCTATACGATACGGTAGCGTATCATATAAAAAAGGTCAAGGAAAGCAGCAGCGATCCCATTCCCCAATCCCCATTCCCCATTCCCCATTCCCCAATCCCCAAT
>NZ_JAWJTF010000129.1:0-5604 GCF_048836525.1 Nostoc sp. CALU 546 | reverse complement strand
CAATCCCCAATCCCCAATCCCCAATCCCCAATCCCTATGTCAATTTCTTCTGGACGCCCACGTAGCATCCACGCCGACCAAGCCATTCTCCAAGCGACCCTAGATTTGCTTGCAGAGGTAGGATATGAAAGCATGAGTATAGAAGCGATCGCTTCCCGTGCTGGAGTTGGTAAAACGACCATCTATCGGCGTTACACTTCCAAAGAAGAATTAGTTGCAGACGCGATCGAAAGTTTGAGAGATGATTTAGTGATCCCCGATACTGATAGCTTTTGGGGAGACATGGATATCCTGATTAATAATGCCGCCAAAAAAATAGATAGTCCCCTTGGTCGTCAGACACTTGCGCTGATAATTAGTACAGCATCTAGCAATCCTCAGTTTGCAGAGGTTTACTGGACAAAATATACAAAACTCCGACGTGAAGCCTTTTCTAAAATACTTGAGCGTGCCAAGTCTAGAGGCGAAATTCACAAGGATGCAGACGTAGAACTGATTATCGACCTTGTAAGCGGGTCACTATATTATGCACTGATCTTCAAACCCACAACCGAGCCAGTAGAAGCATACATGCGCCGCACCATGAATCTTTTGATAAAGGGAGTAGGGAGTAGGGAGTGAGTAGGGAGTAGGGAGTAGGGGAGGTGAGGGACAGGGAAAAAGGTTAAAGGGTAAAGGGATAAATTTAACCTTTCCCCATTCCCCATTCCCCATTCCCCATTCCCCATTCCCCATTCCCCATGCCCAATTCCAACTTGTTAGCAAAATAACTTTTCACTATAGGTCATAAATGAGATGATGGAGAAATTAGAGAAAAAGGTGAACAATTGTTATTTTTCTCCTTCCGCTTCTGGTTGCAGAATGGCATCACAGTATTGAATGAGGGTTGTCAAGCGATCGCAAATCGTCTGAAGTCTCGTTTGTGCAGTAGATGCTTGCCGCGCTCCTTGGAAAAACATTACATCTATTTCCAACAAGCGCAATTGCTTGCTCATCTCCGTTTGATAAGACTGCACTCGCCAGTTTTCATCAGCCAAAGGCACAATCTCTTGCCCGAAAAATTGCTGCAACGAGGCTATACGCTGTCGCAGTTCAGGCGCAACTATTTGGGTAGTTGTGGCATCGGAGCGTAATTGCTCTAGCAAGGTTACGAGTGCCAGATATTTCTCACGGTTTAAAGACATCCAGTGCTAGTTAAGATAGTATTAATGTCAAGTAATTTTTCTTCTACAATAAACTTTCTTAAGTACTTATCAGCACTAAAAGCCTCAAATCATGGTTTGAGGCTTTGTTTGCCATCAATGGATTTTCAAGTTTATGATCCTTGAAACCCGCAGTGGATGACTACCGTCTGCAATTGGAGAATCATCCTTACACTGTTTTTTCTACCCTTCTCTGGGCGACAGCATCTTCTTAGAGCGATGCTGCCAGTTTTATTTATCATTCAGTTATCTACCGATCCTATCCAAACCCAATTGTATGAGCAGTCTAGCTATAAATTCATCAGTTGATCTCGCCATTCCGGAATGGTTAAAAAAATGTTTGAAGGAGTCATCCACAACTAGCGGTGTAGGGGAAGATGACCGAAGGCATAGTGATACAGTCTTGATTGGTCGCGCATTTGAATTTGCTTACCAACTGCATCAAGGTCAATACCGCAAATCTGGAGAACCATACATTGCCCATCCCGTTGCTGTAGCCGACTTGCTGCGTGACTTGGGAGGTAGTGCTGCTATGATAGCAGCTGGATTTCTCCATGATGTCGTTGAAGATACAGAAGTTACAAGTCAAGAAATAGAAGAACGCTTTGGCCCAGAAGTGCGGCAATTGGTCGAAGGTGTCACCAAGCTTTCTAAAATCAATTTCACCAGCAAAACCGAAAGCCAAGCCGAAAACTTCCGGCGGATGTTTTTGGCAATGGCGCAAGATATTCGGGTAATTGTGGTGAAATTGGCAGATCGTTTGCATAATATGCGAACTTTACAATATATGTCAGAGGCCAGCCGCCGCCGCAGTGCCCAGGAAACGCGAGATATATTCGCGCCCTTAGCCAATCGCTTGGGGATTTGGCGAATTAAATGGGAACTGGAAGATTTGGCTTTTAAATATTTGGAACCAGAAGCTTTCCGCGAAATGCAAGAGCATGTTTCCGAAAAACGGACGGCGCGAGAAGAGAAATTGGCTAGAGCTACGAACATGTTGCAAGAGCGTTTGCAGCAAGCCGGAATCAAATTTCAGGATATCAGCGGTCGTCCCAAGCACCTTTATAGCATTTACCAAAAAATGCACCGCCAGCAAAAAGAATTTCATGAAATTTACGATTTGGCAGCGCTGCGAATTATTGTTCAAACTAATGAGGAATGCTATCGGGCGTTGGCGGTGGTTCATGATGCTTTTCGCCCAATTCCTGGGAGATTTAAAGACTACATTGGACTACCAAAGCCTAACCGCTACCAGTCGTTACATACTGGGGTGATTGGACTAACTGGCCGTCCTTTAGAGGTGCAAATTCGGACAATCGAAATGCATCATATCGCCGAGTATGGGATTGCCGCCCATTGGAAGTATAAAGAAACCGGAGGTTCTAGTATTAGCCATTTGACAGCGACAGATGACAAGTTTACTTGGCTACGGCAACTGCTGGAATGGCAAACTGATCTCAAGGATGCCCAAGAATATCTTGATAGCGTCAAAGATAATCTATTTGAAGATGATGTCTATGTCTTCACCCCTAAGGGGGATGTTGTTCCTTTAAGTCCTGGTGCTACCACTGTAGATTTTGCTTATCGCATTCATACGGAAGTGGGGAACCACTGTTCAGGGGCGCGGGTGAATGGGCGAATGGTGCCACTGTCAACGCGGCTGCAAAATGGCGATATTGTCGAGGTTTTAACCCAAAAGAACTGCCATCCGAGTTTGGATTGGTTAAACTTTGCCAGAACTTCGGCGGCGAAATATAGGATAAAACAATGGTACAAGCGATCGCGCCGGGAAGAAAATGTCGCCCGTGGACGGGAGTTGTTAGAAAAGGAACTTGGTAAAACTGGTTTTGATAGTTTGCTGAAGTCAGATGCGATGCAGATTGTCGCCGAAAAGTGTAACTACCACAGCGTAGATGATTTACTCGCTGGTTTGGGTTACGGTGAAATTACCTTGAACCTAGTGCTAAATCGTTGGCGAGAAGTAGCAAAGGGACAACAACCAGCTTCCACTGTGTCGCCATTTATCCCCAAAGAACCAGCGACATCAAAAGCTTTGCGAGATGCACCTCCAACTACCTCACGTTCCACAGATTCGCCAATTTTTGGGGTGGAAGGTTTGGTATATTATTTAGCTGGGTGTTGTACCCCGATTCCTGGCGAACCAATTATTGGTGTGGTGACGCGAGGTCGGGGGATTTCAATCCATCGCCAAGGCTGCCATAATTTGGAGACTGTGGAGTATGAGCGCTTAGTACCAGTTAGGTGGAACCCAGGTGCCGAAAATAGTGGTCGTCCGCACACATACCCAGTGGATGTTCAAATTGAAGCCCTTGACCGCGTAGGGGTGCTAAAGGATATTTTGTCACGCTTGAGTGACCAAGGGATTAACGTTCGCCATGCTCAGGTGAAAACCTCTGCTGGTCAACCTGCATTGATCGACTTAGGAATAGATATACGCGATCGCTCTCAACTAGAGCAAGTGTTCGTCCAAATTAAGAAAATGAGCGACATTTTGAATATCCGCCGCGTTGGTCAAATTGACGAGTAAGTTTGCCAATTACTAAGGTGCGTTAACGCAGTGTAACGCACCAGTTCATACCAATCTGAAAAAAGAATGCGACAAATAAACCATCTTGTAGAGACGCGATGAATCGCGTCTCTACCCAAGAATGTGTTGCAATCATTAATTGAATTGGTATTAGGCTCATGATTGAGCGATCGTTTTTAGGAGTCGAACCGCAGAGAAGGTTAATTATTAATATTCATAGACTGCAACATTTTTTCTCGCTTCTTGCGGGCAATTTCTTGTAAATCAACAGTTCTATCAGTTTCATCTACAATCTCACCAGTGATCACCTCAAGCACATCTTCCAAAGTGATGACACCAGCGATGCTTCCATATTCGTCTACCACTACTGCAAGATGTTCACGAGCTTCTATAAAATTTTTCAACAATTTATCTGCCCGAATTATCTCAGGAACAAAGTTGACTTTTCGAGTCAGACTAACAATTTTTTGATCGTTACTTCCTTCAACCATTGCTGTCAGTAAATTCTGTTTTAAAGCAAATCCAATGACTTCATCAAGAGATCCATCTATTACAATAATCCGGGTGTGTTGGGACGCAATAATGTTGGTTTTTGCTTCCGCAAGAGTCATATCTCCGTAGATATATGTCAGCATGATTCGGGGTGTCATTAAATCAGATGCAGTCACATCATTTAATCTAAACACCCGCTGAATCATTTCTGCTTCCTCACTTTCGATAATTCCCTCTTGATGACCAATCTTCGCCAACAGCTTTATTTCAGCCTCATTTGTAGTTGGTCGTTTTTGCCCTTTAGAAAAAGGTGCAGTAACATTTTCTAGAATCCAAACTAAGGGTGTGAAAGCAATAGCAAGTCCAGCCACAGGTATAGCCGCAAGTATAGCGATTTGCTCAGAATAACGTTCTCCAATTGTCTTGGGAATGATTTCACCAAAGATGATAATCAGAAATGTCAATACTCCTGAAAATACACCAAGCCATCTATCTCCTAATACTTGAGTAGCAATATTACCTGTGAGAATACTGCCAATAATATTGAAAGTATTGTTGAGGATTACAATAGCCGCAATCGGTCGATTCATGTTTTCACGAATCGCTAAAAGTGTTACTAATGAACGGTTATTTGATTGTGCTAATTGTCTGACTCTTAGGGTTGAAACAGAGAACAGGGCCGTTTCTACACTAGAACAAAGGGCTGAACCTAAAAGAACAACAAACACAATGATTACAAGCTGTAGCATAAAGTTTCCCAAATATGGGAAGCGAAAGTTGAGCTTAAATGATAGCTAAAGGAGTTGCTATCTTGTTATTTTCTGAGTTTAGCGTTTTCCTATTTTAAGCTCATTGTCCGGGAAGGCTTTGCTCCCATAGCACTAGATTTTCAGCTTGTAGGTACTTTATTTATTATGTCTGCTTGATTGGTTATTAAACCTGGAGAACCTACCCTGACAAAGCTCTGACAATTCAGGTTATGTGAAAAAGTCCACAAAAACCTAACCCCCTTCCCGACGCGGGAAGGGAGAAACCGGAAAATCTTGTTCCCTCCCCAATGCATCGGGAGGGTTAGGGTGGGGTAAAACCTTGGTTAATCAGCTATTTCAGACTTGTGTGTACACCGTAGCTCCTTTTAGGAGAGAGGAATGAAAAACTCCACGCCACTTGCGGGATGGAGTTTCCCGTCGCTTTCAATGAAATTTTTCTCTCTTCCCGAAGCCTACGGTGTACACACAAGTCCTAAAAACCTAGCTTGATAAGCATTTCCTCGTTCCCAGGCTCCGCCTGGGAATGCATTCTTGAGTCTCTGACTCAATATCTGACTAGAGGCAGAGCCTAGGGTGTTGACTCTGTACCCTT
>NZ_JAWJTF010000390.1:0-1686 GCF_048836525.1 Nostoc sp. CALU 546 | reverse complement strand
TCCGTAGGAGTACGCTTAGAGCAAGTATTCGAGCGTCTTTATTCTGACTTCTTCATTCAATCTTCAATTCGCTACTGGCTGCTGGGATATGGACTCTATACCCACTTCTTCTAAAGGTGGACGCACAGATAAATAAATTAATGGGCCGAATAACGGTATCAACGCTATTAACCAGAAAAACTGGGGATTTTTCCAACCGCGACGCGCCATATCATCCTCCAGTAATGTAGGAAATAATAGGCAAAGTAGACAGAAGTCTAAACTCATCACATTTATGAAGCGGTTAGTTTGCCACTGTTGGACAAAATTGCCCCAATCTCCGTCTCTTAAACCATAAGCAACTAAAATAGCTGTGGATACCGTCAAAACAACCCCAGTCATACGAGAATCTAGTAGTTTGAGTAAGGCATTTTTTTTACCAACAAACTGATTATTTGGTTCCCTAATGGCTAAGTACGGCAACAAAGCAAAAGCACCAACTCCGAAAGAAGCGATCGCAAACAGCCAAGCAGGTATTTTTTGTCCTCTGCCATCAATCAACACTACTGCACTGTAGATGAGAGGCCAAATACCCATGAGGTTGAATAATGCTATTACTAACGGGTTAACACCTTCCCACTGCATAGTAGAAAGGTTTTTAATTAACTCGAATGTACCGGGTTGCTCAGGAGGCGCGAGGAAAAATGCATAGATAGTGAATCCCAGCCACAGTAAGCTAAAGGCAATTTTTCTAACCATGAAATATTTAAGTATTATTAATTTTGCCGCTATAAATTTGGGTTATCTGCTTGCTATGGTATCGTTCATTTGTCTCAAGCAGCTTGTCCTAAAATATTACACGATACGTATTAAGGATTGAAATAACTGAAAGCTTCAGAGAGATAATCAGCAGCAGATGCTACTACTGCGATCGCACTTTCATAATCTAGGCGCGTTGGCCCCAAAACTCCCACACTTCCTACTGGTATTGAACCTCGGCGATAGTTGGAAGAAATCAAGGTACAGGTGCGTATCGGTTCTAATGGATTTTCTGCACCAATGCGAACCGTTACCTTTGGTTTACCACCATCCTCCGGTTCTGGTTCCTCAAATATTAATCGCCACAGTTGGTCTTGTTCTTCTTCCAACAGGTGGATAATCGTTTGTACCTGCTGTAACTGGGAAAATTCTGGCTGGCGCAAAACTTCTGACACACCCCGAACCATAATTTGGGTTGCAGTCGGTGCATGAGTGCGACGACTCAATTCGGCAACTGAGTTTTTCAAGAATTCTCCATAGCGTTGGAACTCTTGATCTAGTTCGCTCCAGTCAAGATAGGCTAATTCCAACAGACTTCGACCCCGCAAGTGGCTATTCAAAAAATTAGAAACAATCTGCAACTCACGATCAATTACCTCTGAATCGCGCTGCGTTTCTTCCGGTTTTGAAGCCAAATCCATTAATTTTGAATGTGTCTCGTAACCATCAGTTACGACAATCAGCATGATTCGCCCAGCTTCAATTTGCACTAATTGCAGATGTCGCAATAGTGCTGTAGTGGTTTGCGGCATAGTGATCAAGCTAATACAACCACTCAAGGTTGCTAAAATTTGCGCGGCTCCTTGGAGTAAAGCTTCTAAACTCCGATCTTCCCACTGGAGATGCTTTTGCAGTGCCACTTCTACTTCTCGCCCTAAAGTTTCTGTT